>NZ_KV820673.1:41994-51274 GCF_001815465.1 Porphyromonas sp. HMSC077F02
TCCGAAAGCAACGCAGCAGATCGCCTTCGTGCAAGAGTCTCTGATTACTTCGCAGAGCTATAATAGGCATCATCTGGGATGTAAGTCATCTCCTCATCTACGCCTATTCTCTGCCACTGAATACCGATTCTATTCCAGAAGGTTGGCCAGCCACCTTCGATGCGACCGATACTTACCACCTTCACCTTGTGCAGACCTTGTGCCAAAGCGATAGAGGTATCGTGGCGTGGCGTCTTCGTCACCTCACCCTCGTTATCAATCACTAGCTGATCATCAATCCACACCTTGTGGTGGAGCGAGCTCAGTCTATAGACGGCATCCTCTGGGAAGTTGATATAGCCCTCATAGATAGCACCGTAGTGGTTTACATTGCTCATCAGGTGCTCTAGTCTACTCTCCTTGTAGAAAGGCAGACCGCACTCCGACATCTTACCACCCTCCAATACTCTGAGGCTGTCAGCAGGGAAATCAAGTACATCCTCCACACTTTTGAAGCGGTGATCCGCCCTATAGCTAAAACGAATGCCAGGTTTGTATCCCTTGTCACCAGCCTGAGCTTCGGCAGGGGCAAAGGTCTGACGCAATACCTTAATCGTACGAACTGGGCTCATGCTACCACCCAATACCACAGAGCGAATCTTCAGCTCGGCATCCTCATTAAACGTTAGTGGCTCACTATAGGTGATACCATTCTTGAGCATAGGCTCCGAACCATCCAGAGTGTAAATGATCTTATCCACGCTATTAGTGGTGGTAAACTTAAGGGTTACAGGGTCTACAAACGCTACGGTATTAAGGCTACCACCCTCCTGCTCTGGTTGTGGGATATAGTAGCGAATATCGTGGTAGTCCAGTCGCTTTTGCATATTCTGTACCCTGCGCTCAAAGTCAGCAAAGTCCTTCTTCTCAAGAGGAGTCCAAGCCACTTCAGCAACAGCTAGCATACGTGGGAAGGCGTGGTACTCTACCTGCCAAGGCTCGTAGAAATACTCCGACCAATGGTTGCCCTGCACACCTAGTACATGGTGGCGCTTATCGGCATCAATCGCCTCAGGGATAGGATTGTACTTGTACACCTTATCCAGCGTAGAGTATCCACCAATCGCTTGTGGCTCAATATGGTAGTCGCCCTGATAGTGGTCGTGATAGAGCCCCTCACTGCTAGGACACATAATCACATCATGACCCATATTGGCAGAGGTGATACCGCCCTTTTCGCCCGTCCAGCTCATCACGATGGCACTTGGTGCCAGCCCACCTTCGAGGATCTCCTCCCAGCCAATCATCTTCTTACCATGGCTCAGTACAATCTCCTCAATACGATGGATAAAGTAGCTCTGTAGCTCATACTCATCCTTCAGCCCCTCAGCCTTGATGCGGGCTTGGCACTTAGGGCACTTTGCCCAAATACGCTTAGGTGCCTCATCACCACCAATGTGGATATACTCGCTATCGAAAAGCGGAATAATTTCATCGAGGATATTCTTCGCAAACTCAAAGACTTCGTCGTTACCGGCACAAAGCACCTCGTCCGAAACGCCCCAGATATTTCTCACCTCGTAAGGGAAGTCCTTACCCCAGCAACCTAGCTCTGGATAGGCAGCAAGTACCCCCACGTTATGACCAGGGAACTCAATCTCGGGCATCACCACTACATAGCGAGCCTTGGCATAAGCTACAATATCCTTGATCTCCTCCTGAGTGTAGAAGTAAGGTCCATAGGTTGAGCCATCACCCTCAATACGCTTGCTAGCGATCTCAGTAAGGCGTGGGTACACCTTGCTCTCAATACGCCACCCTTGGTCCTCAGTGAGGTGCCAGTGCATCGTATTGATCTTGAGCATCGACATAATATCTATCAGCTTCTTCGTCTCCTCCACCGTGATGAAGTGCCTACATGGGTCGAGGTGCATTCCTCGGTAGCCAAATCGAGGCTCATCCTTGATCGATACATAAGGTAGTGTCCACGCTACATTACGCACCACCTCAGGGCTCTCAATCTCAGCTGGGAGCAATTGTAGCAAGCTCTGCAACCCCCAGAAGATACCACGAGGCGTCTGCCCCTGAATTTTGATCCCCTCCTTCGAGACCTCCAGGATATAGCCCTCAGCATTAGGTACCACATCAGCCCCAACGATCTCGAGTGCGATCTCCTGCTTAGGATTCTTGCTCTCACCGATGATTTGCAAATTAAAGCCGGTAGAAGTCTTCACCTTATCAGCGAAAAACTTAGCTACCTCGGTTAGTTCCCCCTCTGGAGCCACAAAGGAGATGTTTTTACTCAGGGTAAAACTGCCCTCCTCCTGCACCTCCATCTCCCGAGGCATCGGAATGATATGCGTCCCCTCATTGTAAGGGTGCTCTACCATCACCTCATCTCCGCAACCTACCAACCCTAGTCCCATCACAAGGGTCAGTGCCAGCCACACTACTTTCTTCATAAATAATAATCTTTAAGTGAATAGTTACACGACAAAGTTACCAATTTAATTGCCAATCAACTATTGGGAAAAAAGAGTATCTTTGTGGCATAACTAATATAAAACATAAGACGCTATGGAGGTAAATCAAACAACAGAAATGTCCACCAATCCCAATGGTGGCGATAAGAAGTCAACAGGATCCATATCCTTCGTGATTAAGACCCTCATCATAGGGCTACTGTGCCTACTACTATTGATTCCACTAGCATTCCTAAATGGGCTAGTCGACTCACGTAAGCGGGAGGGCGAAAAGGTAACCAGTGAAATCACCTCGCGCTGGGGGAAAAGTCAAAACCTAATGACGCCCCTCCTTGCCATCCCCTACAAGCCAAATCCAGCAAAGGCCGAGGAGACCTATCTCTACCTCATTCCCAATGAGGTGACCGCAACCGCTACCCTCGAGATAGAGAATCGACACAGAAGCATCTACCAGGTACCTGTCTATACCGCACACACCGAGGTCAAGGGGACTTGGCTGAAGCAAGATATTCAGCAGGCACTCTCGGAGGTGAAGGGGAGCTACGACCTCTCTCGAGCCGAGATATGCTACTCTATCAGCGACCCCACCGGTTACAAAGATCGGTGCCAGCTACAGGTCAATGGGCAGGCACTGAAGGTCAAAACAGAGATGGCACTCACCCTAGTGAGCTACATAGATGACGACGTCTACAACACTCCTCCCTGTGTAGTGGCCTTCAACGAATATGTAGGGGAGGGTGGAGAAGGTGGCGCACAATCGGCAAGCTACCCCCTCACCGAAGAGGAGCTGAGCGACCTCTCCTTCCAGCTTAAGCTAGAAATTGCCGGAAGCAAATACTTCGGAATCCTCGCCAATGCCAATAATGCCACCACACTCATCAAAGGCAATTGGCCCGACCCCTCCTTCCAAGGAAAGAGACTCCCTACCGACTACCAGATCAGTAAGAATGACTTCGAGGCCACCTGGAATACCTTTTACGAGGAAAGCTGTATAATAGGGGATGAGGCGTTACCTAGTCTCTACAAGAATAGCCACTTTATCAGCTTCCTCAACCCCGCCGACCATTATGCCCAGACCTCGCGAAGCGTCTCCTACGGCATCTTGATCATCGTCCTCACCCTATTATCGGTATTTCTGATGGAGCTATGGCTACGCCAGAAAGGTAGGAGTATCAATATTCTGCACTACCTACTCACTGGCATCTCACTAGTACTCTTCTATACCCTACTGCTCTCCTTTAGCGAGCTGATAGGCTTTAGATGGGCTTATCTCATTGCCAGTATCATGACCGTTGGGCTCAATACCATCTACTTCCGGCTCATTCTCAAGGATCGCAAAATGGCAGCACTACTCTGTGGTATCATGACACTTCTCTACCTGACCGTCTTCGTACTACTGCAGATAAAAGTCTACGCACTGCTCATAGGTAGCTTAGTCCTCTTTATCATCCTAGCCATCGTGATGTACACCTCCGTAAAGGTAATGCACGATTAATCTGCCACTAAGTGGCTACAGACAGAGCGTTGATGGTCTACATAACCAAGTAGATCATCAACGCTTTTGGTAGATGCCCATCAATGGTAAAGAGTACCTTCGACCCATAAAAAACAGTTATCCTAATTCCTTATAGGGCAAATATAGCTTTATTTTCAGGACCTCCGCGAGGAGGTCCGACGGATCCTAGCCCCCACGTCGGAGGGGCGTTAGCCCCGAACGACTGGGGGATTAATGGTCATTTTTCCCTATCCCACGACCCCTTGCGGGTCGGACAACCGCATCAGATTAATTCTGGAATGGGTTGTCCGACCCGCATGGGGTCGAATGGTGGGGGTGGGTCGGTTTTTGGCCCCCTAGTCATCGGCTCTACGAGCTCGACTAGGGGCTATGATCCGTCTGACCTCCCACGAGGGGAGGTCATTCATGGTAAGACCCTCTAATGCGTAACTCTGAAAGAGTGCCCTATTTCTTAGCGTTGTCTGCTAGATAATTGGTATCTTAGCCATCTAAAACAGATAATAATCTTTAGATAAAAACAACAAGATGAGCAACACAAAAAAGAGCGTGCTACTGACCGGTGCCGGCGGTAGTATTGGACGAGAGATAGTGAAGCAACTAGTAGCGAGTGGGCAGTATGAGCTGCGGGTCTTTGACCTCGACAACCCTCGCAACCGAGAGTTCTTCGACCGTTACGAAGGAGCTCTAAAGGTATATTTTGGCGACATCACCAATCCAGAAAGCTTAGTGGCACCCACCACGAATGTAGATGTAGTATTGCACATGGCTTCTGTGATTCCACCCCTGGCACACGACCGACCAGAGCTAGCTCAGAAGGTTAATGTAGAGGGCACGAAAAACCTGATCAATCAGCTTGAGCAGCACTCCCCCAACGCCTTTATCGCCATCGCCTCGAGTGTCGCCACTTACGGCGACCGTCTGCTCGACCCTTACATCAAAGTCTCCGACCCCCTCACCCCTGCGGAGGGCGACAACTACGCCGAGACCAAGATCGCTATGGAGCGGCTGGTACAAGAGAGTAAGCTTCGCTGGACCATCTACCGCCTTGCAGCGATTATGGGTGTCGGCAACCACCACGTAGGTAAACTCATGTTTCGGATGCCCCTAGAGCAGATTATGGAGATCGCCACCCCTCGTGATACCGCAAGAGCCTTTGTATATACTCTAGAGTACCTAGATAAGGTGGAGGGCAAGATATTCAACCTCGGCGGAGGTGCTGAGTGCACTACCACTTACGGTGAGTTTTTGGCCAAAAACTTTGAGCTCTTTGGCTTAGGAGCACTAGACTTCCCTTCTCACGCTTTTGCCACCAAAAACTTCCACTGCGGCTACTACGAGGATGGGCAGGAGCTAGAGGATATTCTCCACTTCCGCAGAGACACCCTCACCGACTACTACCAGGCGGTAGGGAAGAGCATCCCTTGGGTGGCTCGAGTGGTAGCAAAGGCAACACGCAAAATCGTGAAGAGCTATCTCCTCTCCAAGAGCGAGCCCTACAAAGCATGGGTGGAGCAAGATGAAGAGGCGATGCAGCTTTACTTCCGTGAGCCAGAAGATAAATAACATACTATAAATCTATAACCCATTCATCTATTATGTCAATCAAAAAGCTACTCCTAGTAGGAGCTACCAGCCTACTAGCCCTTTCGGCTCTAGCACAGAGCCACGAACCTCGCTGGGTGCGGCAAACTGCCCTAAGCCCCGATGGGAAGGAAATCGCCTTTACCTACATGGGCGACCTCTACACGGTGCCAGTATCTGGTGGATTAGCCAGGCAGATCACCTCTCACCCCGCTTACGACCAAGCACCCGTTTGGAGCAAAGATGGGCAAAAGCTCGCCTTTGCCTCGGATAGAGAGGGCAACTTCAATGTCTATATCACCTCACGTATTGGAGGAAATGCCACCAGAGTGACCCTCGGTAGCACACGACAGATCCCAGTTGCCTTTCTCGATGATGAGACCATCCTCTTTGATAGCTACATTCGCCCTGCCAAGGAGATGGGGCTCTTCCCCTCAGGAATGTTCACCCAGCTTTATCAGCAAAAGATATCGGGTAGCCGGCCCAAGATGTTCTCGGCTATCACGATGATAGAGCCCTCAATAGGTGCCGACGGACGCATTCTTTACACGGACCTCAAGGGGTACGAGGATAAGTTCCGAAAGTACCACACCTCCTCTGTCACTCGTGATATTTGGCTCTACAATCCTACCGATAATAAGCACCAAAAGCTCACCACCTTCAAGGGTGAAGACCGCAATGCCCTTTGGCTTCCTGGGCAAAGGGAGTACCTTTACACCAGCGAGGCTGATGGCACACTCAATATATATAAGGGGAGCCTAGAAGGAAAGGCACCAGTACAGCTGACCCACTTCGAGAAGCACCCTGTGCGCTATATGAGTATAGACGGGAGGGGCAACGTGGCCTTTTCGTGGAATGGAGAGCTCTACTATATGCCACTTGGTGGGGAGCCTACCAAGGTGGCGCTGCAGGTAGTCGCCGACTACTCCAAGCCTGAAGTGGAGTATCGCACCATTACCCGAGGGGCGACTGACTACGCATTATCTCCCAATGAAAAGGAGGTGGCCTTTATAGTCCGTGGCGATGTCTTTGTCACCAATATCGAATACGGCACCACTCGCCGCATCACCAATACCCCCGAGCAGGAGAGAGACCTCACCTGGAGCCCGGATGGCCGAAAGCTAGTCTACTCTGCCGAACGAGGTGGACAGTGGAATCTCTATATGACTGAACTGACGAGGGAGGCGGATAAGGAGTTTGTCTACGCCAAGGAGTTCAAGGAGACACAGCTCACCAATAATACCGAGCTACCTTCGTTCCAGCCTGTATTTAGCCCCGATGGCAAAGAGATCGCCTTCCTACGTGATCGCTCGGCTATCTACGTCCTCAACCTCGCCAGCAAGGCAGAACGAGAGGTGATGAATAAGAAGTACCAATACTCCTACTCCGATGGCGACCAAGACTTCGCTTGGAGCCCCGATAGCAAGTGGATCATCACAGAGTATATTGGCATCGGTGGGTGGAATAATAAGGATGTGGCCATCATCAAAGCCGACGGCAGTGGCACTACCCACAATCTCACCGAGAGCGGTTACTCAGAGGGTGCAGGTCGCTTCGTACTCAATGGCAAGGGCATCATCTTTGCCTCCGATAGAGCCGGTTACCGTAGCCATGGTAGCTGGGGAGCTGAGTACGACCTCTACCTCATGTTCTTAGACCAAGAGGCTTACGACGCATTTATCCTCGATAAGGAGGAGCGTGAGAAGTTGCTACCAAAGAAGGAGGAAAAGGACGACGACAAGAAAGAGGATAAGAAAGGTAAGAAGGATAAAAAGGCAAAGGAGGAGACCAAAGTGGTCGCTCCACTTACCTTCGACCTCGCTCAGCGCGACTACCGCACGGTACGCCTTACACGTACTAGCGGTTTCCAAAGCGACTTTGCTATGAATCCTAAGGGCGATAAGCTCTACTACCTCGCCTACTTCGACGATGCCACTAACCTCTACGAGATGGATCTGGCCGAGAAAAAGACGGAGATGCTACTCGCCGACGTGGGCAATGGCCTGCTAGAGATGGGCAAGGATGGCAAGACCCTCTACCTATTCTCTGGCAAGGGAATGTACAAGATTGAGGGCAAGAGCAAGACCCCTATCACCTTTGCTGCAAAGTTTGAGTACCGTGGTGCTAAGGAGCGTGAGTATATGTTCGACCACGTGGTGAAGCAGGTGGCGAATAAGTTCTACGATAAGGACCTTCACGGCGTTGATTGGCAAGGCTATGCCGATAACTATCGTGCCTTCCTCCCTGAGATCAATAATAACTACGACTATGCCGAGATGCTCTCCGAGCTACTCGGTGAGCTCAATGCCTCTCACACTGGGGCAAGATACGGTGGTCGCCCTGCTAATAGGTCAACCGCTTCGCTCGGACTATTCTACGACGATAGCTACGAGGGGGTAGGCGTGAAGATCGCCGAAGTGATCCCTGGTGGCCCAATGGACAAGGCGAAGTCTATAGCTAAGCCAGGGGTGATCATCACCAAGGTGAATGGCGAAGAGATCGCCTCCGATAAGCCGATTGAGTACTATATCAATGGGCACGCTGGTGAGTGGATGACGCTTACCCTCAAGGGTGCCGACCAAAAGGAGGTGGAGGAACAGGTACGGCCGACCTACCGATGGGAGGAGAGTGAACTACTCTACCGCCGTTGGGTAGAACAGCGTGCTAAGATGGTAGAGGAGTGGAGCGGTGGCAAGATTGCCTACATTCACGTGGAGGGAATGGATAGCCCCTCTTTCCGCAAGACTTTTAAGGATCTACTCGGTAAGTATCGCCATTGCGACGCTGTGATCATAGATACTCGCTTCAATGGCGGTGGCTGGTTGCACGAAGACCTCGTTACCCTACTTACGGGCAAACTCTATAGCAAGTTTGCACCAAGAGGGCAGTTCATTGGCAATGACCCATTTGCACAGTGGACCAAGCCCTCGGCCGTGTTGATGAGCGAAGGCAACTACTCCAATGCCCACGGCTTCCCATGGGTTTATAAGACCCTCGGTATTGGCAAACTGATAGGTGCACCAGTACCTGGAACTATGACTGCCGTATGGTGGGAAACTCTTGTAGACCCATCACTCGTATTTGGTATCCCTCAGGTCACCGTAACAGATGTCAATGGCAATGCACTTGAAAATCACCAGCTTGAGCCGGATATTCTCATCTACAACACTCCTGAGGAGGCTCAACGCAATTACGATGCTCAGCTCAAAGCAGCAGTGGATGAGCTGATGAAGAAGTAACTAAACACCAACCCATAATGGCCGAAAGGTGGAGCTACCTCTGTGTGGCTCCACCTTTCTTTATTGAAGGGGCTTTATCTGGGGGGGGGTACCTTTTTTCGGACAAGTCGGACAGGTCAGACAAGTCAGACGAGTCGGACGCCCAAATAGATAAGTGATAGATGGTAGTGTGTAGTATTTCAGGAATAGAGGACACGAAGTGTCTACTTTTTCAGGAATAGCGAATAATTGGTGTACACCATATCAGGGATACTTACATCAAATTAGCGATTAAAAGGACTACCGCATCGACCTCATATTCCGCACGCGTGCGGAATGGATTCCGTAGCCCTGCGGAATAGATTCCGTATGCGTGCGGAATAAGGGGTTGATAGGGTCTCCCCAAATGACGCAAGTAGCATTCCTATTAAATTTGTCCGACCTTCCACAAGGGGAGCAGGGGTCACGTATTAGAAAGAGTCTTACCATGAATGACCTCCCCT
>NZ_KV820673.1:51374-61446 GCF_001815465.1 Porphyromonas sp. HMSC077F02
CTTGCGGGTCGGACAACCGCATCAGATTAATCCTGGAATGGGTTGTCCGACCTCCCACGAGGGGAGGTCGTAGTAGTGGGGTGGTTGACGCGTTTCCCCCGGTCATTCGGGGGCTTACCCCCTCCGAATCGGGGGCTAGGAACGGTCGAACCTCCTCGTGGGAGGACCTTACTCATAGACACCTAAAAACCATACGGCAAGACGTTTCTAATGCGTAACCCCTGCTAACCATAACCTTTTATTTCCCGATCTCAACTATTTTTATTATCTTTAGACACGAGTTAATCATATTGATTTTATTTCAACGACCTAATTACTATGAGGATAGATAAGATATTACTTAGTTGGATACTTCTCACTTTGGTGGTAGGTACTACTGCTTCAGCACAGGAGAAGGAGATGGTGCGGGCAAGGGTACATTATACGGCTATCTTCCATCAATTTGAGGAGCAAAAGGTAGCTATTAAGGATGAGGCGATCCTGGACATTGGGGATAAGGTATCTCACTTTTATGGTCTGAATAATGTCCAACGGCAATTGATTCAGGATCGGGTTTTGGCACAAGGAGGTACCGTAGGCGATGTGATGAATGCTTGTGAACGAGCCGGCTATCGCAGGTCTCAGCTGATGTATCAACTGTGGAAAAACTATCCCGCTACCAACCAGCTCACCTTTGTGGAGAAGACCTTCAAGCATCTAAGGTACACGGAACCGATGATGCGACCCGAGTGGACCTTGGTGCCAAAGGATAGCATCATAGCAGGCTATCACTGCCAGCAAGCGACCACTGATTATCTGGGCCGTCATTGGAAGGTTTGGTTTACTCCTGAGATTCCCTACAGCGATGGTCCGTGGATGCTCTATGGGCTACCAGGACTTATCTTGCAGGCGGAGAAGAGCGAAGGGCTTTTTTCATTCTCCTGTACTCAGATTGAGCGCATTGAGGGGGAGCCTCTCTTCTTTCCCAATCGAAAATATGTGGAGTGTACGCGACAAGAGTACCGCGACCTGATGAAGTTGTTTTGGAAATCGCCAGATGCACTATTTGAGAAGCTAACTGGATTTAGGAGCCGAGGAAAGGATCAGCTGGGCAATGATATCGTCTACCCTGAAAGGACAGCCCTATTTTTGGATAAGGAATGACGGAAAGTAGCATGCGTTGGATTTCTTTATGCCTAGGGGTATTGCTCTCTCTATTGTCTGCTCAAGCGATAGCTCAAGAGAGCTATTATGGGCGGGTAGTAGATGAGAAGGGAGCCCCTATCCGAGATGTCAATGTATTGCTCTACCGCACGGAGACGTCTCTCGTCGCCTACGGTTTTACTGGGGAGGATGGGAGATTCCAGATAACCACCAAGGAGGGTACTCGCCCAGTGGCGATAGGCTTTATGCTACTCGGCTATGAGACGAAACGAATAAAGATTGAGGAGTACAGAAATGGTAGGGATATTCAGCTACAAAGTACCACTTTCGAGCTAAGGGAGGTGGATATCCGACCCGAGAGGGTTAGGCAAAGTCAAGACACATTGGTTTATACCGTATCCACCTTTAAGCTCAGTCAGGACAGAAGCATCGCCGATGTAATTAAGAAGATGCCTGGGCTATCGGTTCGCACCGATGGTCGCATCACCTTTGAGGGAAAGCCGATCAATAAGTTTTACATAGAGGGGCTCGACCTGCTCGGTTCTAAATATGCCCAGGCGAGTGAAAACCTGAATGCCGACATGATCAAAGAGGTGCAGGTGCTACAAAATCACCAACCAATAAGGAGCTTAAAGGGGGTGCAATTTAGTGAGCAAGCCGCCCTCAATATTATCCTCAAAGATGAGGTGAAGAATACTTGGACCGGCATCCTCAATGCGGGGATAGGCACCACAGCACAAGGGGCGAGTGAACTGCTCTATAGAGGGCGACTGATGGGGATGATCTTTGGACGGCGGATGCAAAACCTTTCGATGTACAAATGCGATAACACTGGGAAGGACATCACTAAGGAGGTGCGTGACCTGGTAACGGAATTGCGGGGCAATCTGGAGGAAACAGGTCTACTAAGGAGGCTAGTAGTGCCGGCTGCTGCCATAGAGAGGGAGCGCTCTACCTTTAATCAATCGCATCTTGTTGCTACAAATCACCTCATTAAGACCAAGAAGGACAATGACCTCCGCTTTCAGCTCTCTTACTTCTGGGACAGAGAGAGAGGGAATAGATCGCAGGTAACGAAGTATCTTGAGCATGAGGGAAAGATTCTAAGTGAGGAGAGTAGTGTTGACTCAAAGGTGAGTACCCTGAAAGGGGAATTGACCTACAATATCAATAAGGATCGGAATTACATCAACAACCGCCTATACGGTAGCTTTACAGTAGATAAAAGTGACGGGCTCTCTCTTTTGCAACAAAAGCAGGTAGAGCAGAGCGTGCAACTAAAGAAAACCTATCTCACGGAGAATTTTGAGATCATTCATCGCCTTGAGAATGGTCATACCCTTGAGGGAGCCTCCTTTAATACCTTTAGTCATCTGCCTGGGCAGCTTCTGACGGTTGAGGGGTTTACTGAGCGGCTGGATCTATCGGCCTTTCAGTCGGATAATCATATCGCTTTTAATCACACTATAAAGGGATTTACCCTAAGCGAACGAATCGGTTACCAACTCAAGTACCAAGAGATGGCTATTAATTATCCCGAGGTGGATAATAAAGAGCGGTACACTCAGCAGAATTGGTATCTATCTACAGGGTTGAACTACCGTAAGGATCCATTGGCACTGAGGGCAACGGTGAAGGGGGATATTGTTCATCGGCAGTATGGAGCGATGAAAAAGATGCGGGCGACTTTGCAACCTAGTTTATGGTTGCAGTATGATTTTAGTGCCATCACTAGTGCGTCCCTCTCCTATAATTACTTTGAATGGCCCGATGCCCTTACTGCACTCTACCGCACTCCAGTGTACACCTCTTACAGAATGGTCACGGCACACAGTGGCAGCTTGGAGCATCGAGGAAACCATGCGGTGGCTCTAAGACTTAAATATCAGCATCCTATTAAGGGGCAATTTGCCACTCTCAACGCTTCGTGGAATAGACGCACCAATGAGGTGCTCTATCAAAGTACCTTGCAATCCTCTATTTACAAGCAAACACCTACCGAAGAGCGGTATAATGCCTCTAGCTATTCTCTGAGTGCCGACTTGGCAAAGTCTTTCTTTAGGTGGCGAACGCTCATCACCCTCAAGGGGCGACAGGTTTGGAGTGATTACTACCTTTTGATAAAGAACCAGCAAGAGCCATGGCAGTTGCAGGATAGCGAACTGAGCCTAGCCCTTTCAATGCAACCGTCGAAGGTGATTTCCTATGAGCTGAGTAGCAAAATGAAGAGCTACAAGCAGATAAATAGGAGAGACCCCTCTATCTCTAATCCTCGGATTACCACCATCACGCACGCGCTGGAGCTATTTATCTTCCCGATAAATAAGGTGGAGATTGGGTGCAAGAGTGAGTTCTATCATTATACAGATAAAAAGCTACAGAGCCATCTATTTACCGATGCTCATATCGCCTATAAGATGGATCGGTACGACTTCCGGCTCTCCTGTAGGAATATCTTTGGCAACAATGAGTATCAGAGGCGGTGGCAGACCTCTACCACCGATGTTTACTCTCTTTACTACCTCCGTCCGAGAGAGATCTTTTTCGGCTTCACCATTACCCTTTAAGCCCCCGCCCTTTTGGGCAGGGGTGACGCACTAGAAAATTAGTCAACAGGTATTAGATTGAACATATCGTCTATAGGGGTATGAAAGCACCCGATAGGGTGCCATTCAGATAGCCCCCGGTCGAGGCTCATAGAGCCGAAGACCGGCGGGTAGCGAGTTGTCCCAAATCCTTCGACCCTTGTGGTCGCACCTACCTCTCTAAGTGCGACCACAAGGGTCGATTACATATACTGCATCCTTTTTCCCGCCGGTCGATCGGGGCATTTGCCCCTCCGACGCGGGGGCTATCTGAGTGGCACCCTTGCGGGTGCTTTTTTAAGGACCTCGGGCGAGGCTTTCTCCACAATGATACTCCAATGAATGCCACACATACATTTACAATGCGTAACCCCTCCCCTTTTGGTTGAATCTCTGTTTATGTCGCCATTTTTATCTACCTTTGAGTGGTAATAAGGTAGACTTAATAATTAATGATGACTTTTAGATATAAATTGATGGATAAATGGGGGCTCACTCTACTCTCTATGCTGGTAGGGCTAGGGCTTCTTTACTTCGTAAGCGGTGACGTGATTCCCTCGGCCTCTGCTCAAAGTGGGCAGGAGGAAGCGGGGGTGGTGGAGATCAACCAAGCACAGTTTGCGGAGCTGGTTTATGACTATACTCAGGAGGGAGAATGGCAGTTTAAGGGAGATAAGCCTGTGATAGTCGACTTTTATGCCGTTTGGTGCGGTCCCTGCAAAAGGCTTCGCCCACGGTTGGAGCAATTAGCACGCGAGCAGAAGGGCGAGGTGATTATCTACTCTATTGATGCGGAGAAGGCAGTGGAGCTCTCACGGCGGATCGGCATCCGAGCTTTCCCTACCCTACTATTCATCCCGGTAGAGGGGACGCCTACGCTATCGGAGGGGCTGCTCTCACTGAAGGATCTCCGGCAACAGGCAGATAAGATCAAGGGGGTCGCTAGCAGATGAACGAACGGATCTATCTACTCCAAGAGGCCGACCCTCAGGTATTTTTCGGGGTCAACAACCGCAACCTCTTGCTCCTGAAGGAGACCCACCCGAAGCTACGGATTATGGCTCGTGGCAATATCATCAAGGTGATTGGGGAGCCTGGAGAGCTGAAGGCGTTTCTAAGACTACTCAACCAGATGGAGGAGCACGCCACAAAGTTTAATTCGCTTACCGAGAGTAGCATCGAGGCGATGATCGCTGGCGAGGCGAGCCGTGATGAGGCTTCGTCGGAAGGGGTGATCATCTATGGAGCGGGGGGCAAACCGATCACTGCCCGCACGCCTAACCAATCGAAGCTGATTGAGCTGATTGAGTCGCACGACTTGGTCTTTGCCACTGGGCCGGCTGGCTCGGGTAAGACTTTTCTCGCCATAGTGATGGCGGTGAAGCTACTCAAGATGAAGGAGGTGCGGAGGATTATCCTCAGCCGTCCAGCAGTGGAGGCGGGGGAGAAACTCGGTTTTCTCCCTGGAGAGATGAAGGATAAGCTGGACCCTTACCTCCAACCGCTGTATGATGCGCTACAGGAGTTGATCCCTGGCATTCGGCTAAAGGAGTACATGGAGAGTGGCGTGATACAGATTGCTCCGCTCGCCTATATGCGTGGTAGGACGCTAAATGATGCGGTGATTATCCTAGATGAGGCACAGAATACCACGCCACATCAGATGAAGATGTTCCTCACCCGACTGGGGCAGAGTGCCAAGATGATCATCACGGGGGATATGACACAGGTAGACCTCCCTAGGGGCGTCCCCTCGGGTCTAAGAGAAGCCCAACGCATACTCAAGCAAGTAGATGGCATCGGGTGGCTCACTTTTGAGAAGAAGGATATTATGCGTCACGGTCTGGTTCAAGCGATCGTGGAGGCATACGACCGAAATGAAGGGGCAGGAGTGGAAACAACGGAAGAATAAAATACAACACACTTAATCAAACATATATTATGGCTAAAGCATTGACCAACACTGATCTTCAGTTGCCAGGGATCAAAAATCTATATCATGGCAAGGTAAGAGACGTCTACACCTTGGAGGGGGACCTCCTAGCAATGGTGGTGACCGATAGGATTTCGGCATTTGATGTGATTCTGCCTGAGGGAATCCCTTATAAAGGGGAGATCCTCAATAGGATAGCAGCCAAAAACCTCGACGCTACAGCCGACATTGTCCAGAACTGGAAGATAGACACTCCCGACCCTATGGTGACCATCGGGCACAAGTGCACCCCCTTTAAGGTGGAGATGGTGATTCGTGGTTATATCACTGGTAGTGCATGGCGTACCTACAGCTCGGGTCAGCACACCATCTGTGGCATCACCCTTCCTGAAGGACTGAAGGAAAATCAAAAGTTCGACCGCCCAATTATCACTCCTACCACCAAGGCGGATGAGGGGCATGACGAGGATATCTCTCGTGAGGAGATCATCGCCTCGGGATTGGTCTCTAAGGAGGATTATGAGGAGCTAGAGCGTATCACCTATGCCCTCTTTGAGAGAGGCACGGAACTGGCTGAGAAGCACGGTCTGATCCTAGTGGATACGAAGTACGAATTTGGAAAGAAGGATGGTAAGATCTATCTGATTGATGAGATCCATACCCCCGACTCCTCTCGCTACTTCTACAAGGACTCTTATCAAGAGCTCTTTGAGAAGGAGGAACCACAGCGCCAACTCTCCAAGGAGTTTGTGAGGAAGTGGCTGATTGAGCACGGCTTCCAAGGCAAGGAGGGGCAACAAATCCCTGAGATGACTCCGGAGTACTGCGACAGCGTTACGGATAGATACATAGAGCTGTATGAGCACTTGACGGGGGAGTCCTTTGAGAAGCACCCCACTGAGGATATTCACTCTAGAATCGAAAAGAACCTAACTCAATGGCTAAAGGCGAGGAAGTAAGGGAAGATACATTTGCAGGTCGGATAAGGGCTATGTTTGACGACATAGCCCCTACCTACGACCTCCTCAATCGGGTGAATAGCCTCGGGCTGGACCAACTTTGGCGTAAAGACCTGGTGGAGCACGTGGCGGTGGAGCGGCCAGAGCTGATTCTGGACTTGGCCGCAGGGACTGGCGACCTCACCCTTCTCCTCGCGGAGCAATGCAAGGGGGCAACGGTGGTGGCGAGTGACCTCTCTATCAACATGCTGGAGATAGGGGTTCAGAAAGCACTCCGGAAGGGGCTGAGCCAAGTAAAGGTCTCGGTGGAGGATGCGATGGATCTCTCTTTTGAGGAGGAGCACTTCGATGTGGTCACTTGTGCCTTTGGGGTACGCAACTTTGAGTCGATCGCTCGTGGTTATCAGGAGATGTACCGTGTACTTCGGCCAGGCGGTATGGTGGCTGTCCTTGAGCTTTGTGTGCCAACCAATCCAATCACCAAGACGGGGTATAACCTGCACGTGGATCAAGTGATTCCTTTCATCGGTCAGCTACTGGGGAGGAATAAAGCGGCTTATCAATATCTAGGCGAGAGCATTCGCAAGGTGCCCCAACGACGTCAGATGGAGGGACTGATGCGAATGGCGGGCTTTATCAACACCTATTACAAAGTCTATCTCCCTGGAGTGGCTGCTTTGTATGTGGGATATAAGCCTAAGAGCGATGCCTTTGCTGGCATTTATAGTGAGCTCTCAAAGATCAAAAGTGCCGAAAGGGTACGATGAATAGGTACGCTTTGCTCGGCAAGGGGATTGGGTACAGTAGGTCTCCTGAGATCTGGGACGCCATTTGGGCTAAGGAAGGGGTGACGGATGGCACCTTTGAACTGGTGGATTGCGATGACCCCGACCGCTTTTTGCAAGAGCTCCAAGAGAAGGGCTCGTGGAAGGGCGTTATGGTAACTACTCCATACAAAGAGTGGATGTACGAGCGGGTGGACATTGCTTCGGATATCGCTAAAAGCGTGGGAGCGGTTAATGCGGTGAAGCGGGTTGGGCAACAATTATTCGGGTACAATACCGATGTAGTAGGCTTTGCCAAGTCGCTTCAGCACTTAGACTTAAATACCACCCGAAAGGCACTGATACTGGGAAGTGGTGGAGCTAGCAAAGCGGTGGCTTTTGCACTTAAAGGCTTGGGCATCGACCCGATCATGGTATCTCGTCACCCGGCAGAGGGGGGTGGAATGATAGCGTATGAGAGCCTCACTCCTAATTATATTAAGGAGGAGGTGCAACTCATCGTCAATGCGACGCCACTAGGAGGACCTAAGATGCCACATGAGGTACCACCCATACCTTATCACGCTGTGGGGAAAGGGCATATACTCTACGACCTTTCGTACGATAGTCACTTTGCTGGTTTCCTCAATGCAGCCCCCGAGGGGTGTATTAAAATGAATGGTGAGCGTATGCTCTACCTTCAGGCCGAGGCAGCGTGGCACATTTTTAGAGAATAGAAATAGGGAGATAGTGATTAAATTGGTATCTTTGCCAGAAGTATTAAAAGTATGATGGCTCACTTATATGAAGCAAATATCTAGATTTTCACTCATTGGTTCACTCATTGGACTACTCTTCGTGCTCCTACTCTCCTCGTGTAACGAGCTGACGAAGGTGCAGAAAAGCACCGACCTGTACGAGAAGTACTCCTATGCCAAGAAGTTTTATAATACTGGAAAGTACGAATGGGCCGCTCAAACGCTTGAGGAGATACTCCCCTATTTCCGCGGTAGTAGCGAGATGGAGCAAGCACTCTACCTCAAGGCACAAGCCTACTACAAGGCAAAGGATTATGTGCAGGCACAGACGGCTTTTAGCCAATACTATACGGAGTTTCCAAATGGTGAATACACTGAATTGGCACGCTTCTATTCGGGCTATGGCTTAGCTCAGGATATCCCCGACCCTCGTCTGGATCAGGCAAAAACCATTGCAGCAATGCAAGAACTACAGCTATTCCTAGACTATTATCCACAGAGCGAAAAAGCGGAGGAGGCGAAGCAACTACTCTTTAGCCTTCAGGAGAATCTAGCGGAGAAGGAGGTGCTCAATGCCAAGCTATACTACAACCTCGGCAATTATATTTTCAATAACTACGAGAGTTGCATCATCACCGCTCGCAATGCAATGAAGAGCTACCCCTACTCTATCCACAAGGAGGAGATGCACTACTATGTGGTGGCATCGCTCTATCAGATAGCCAAGAATAGTGTGGTGGAGAAGCAGCAGCAGCGACTGAGAGACCTCCGTGATGAGTACTACAACTTCATCAACGAGTTCCCCGAGGGAAAGTATCGCAAGACGGTGGATAAGTACTTTGAGTATGCCGAAAAGAACATTGACCCCAATGCGGACTGGCAATAAATATAGGATGACAAAGACGAAGCAAATAGATAAGATAGATAGATGATGAAAAAGAAGACAAATACCCCATCAACAACTGTGACACGCGACTTGGAAAAGTTTAGCGAGCCTACAGGCAACCTATACGAGTCGGTAGTGATTATGAGTAAAAGAGCCAATCAGATATCGGCAGATATGAAGAGTGCTCTGGAGCAAAAGCTACAGGAGTTTTCGACCTACACCGACACTTTGGAGGAGTACACTGAAAACCAAGAGCAGATAGAGATCTCCAAGTACTACGAGCGTCTTCCTAAGCCCTCTCTCGTGGCAGCAAAGGAGTTTGAAGAGGGGGAAGTCTACTTCCGTAATCCACTGGAGCAAGTTGAGGAGGAAGAGGATCAAGATCTCTAAATCACCTAATAAGTATAAGCAGTGGATAGATTGTCGCCACACCATACGAGGTTGTGAGGACTGCTATTCACTGTTTTTTTTATTCAGATAAATAGATAACTCAATATGATACAGAGAAAACAAACCCTCTACCTCCTAGCATCAGGACTACTGATGCTAGCGATGCTATTCCTCACCTTTGCAAAGGTCACCACACAGGATATGGTCTACGCGTTCAAAGCGACTGGGCTTGAGGACCTTTCGGGAGAAATCGTACAGCCCTCCTGGGTGCTTTTCAGTCTTACCGCGGCGATTACTCTGATTAGTTTCATCTCCATTTTCCTCTACCGTAAGAGGGTCCTTCAGATGCGACTCACCATATTCAACCTGCTTATTAAAGTAGGCTTCTACCTCTTGGTCTTTTTAGTCTATCGTCCTAGCTTCATTGAGGCCATAGTAAATACTACTACCCAAGATTGGTGGTCTATGAGCATCACCCCTTGGCTGGCATTTCCTATCGTGGCAATGATATTTGATTATCTTGCTTACCGAGGCATTGCGGTCGATGAAAAGACCATCAGATTTATGGATCGCCTACGCTAAGGGGTGCAGGGGTTACGCATTAGAGAAGAGATTTACCTTGAATGACCTCCCCTCGTGGGAGGTCAGACGGAT
>NZ_KV820674.1:0-10818 GCF_001815465.1 Porphyromonas sp. HMSC077F02
CAACGCAGCAGATCGCCTTCGTGCAACAGTCTCTACTTATAGGCACCCTGTTAAAAGTATACGGTAAGAACTTTCTAATGCGTAACCCCTGGTAGACACATTGAGAGGGAGTGATAAGTCTTAGATTCGGTTGTTCGACCTCCACGAGGGAAGGTCGTGGGGTGGTGGTGGGGGCATCTAGAAGTGCAACCTCTCTTTTCTTTAGATTCAATGGGGATAGTCTCAAGAAAATAGGCTATCTTTACCAAAATACTACATGGAAGAACGACACTATCAATCAGAGCGTAATGGAAAAGAACTTAACTAGATTCCTGACCCTGACTATATTCCTATGCTTTGGAGCCACCACCTTATTGGCTAATGAGGTGAAAATCTCGGGGCGTTTACTCTTCTCAAGAGATTCTACCGCAGTCATCGGAGCTTCGGTACGGCTACTAGACCTTGAAGGAACCACTATTTCTGGGACAACGACTAACGAGAAGGGAGACTTCACGGTCACCGGCAACGAGAGCAAAGAAAGTCGCTTGGAGATAAGCTTTGTAGGACATGTCCCGATTTCCGTGCAGATTGAGGGTGGCAAGGGAAGCATCTCCCTTGGAGATCTCTATCTGGTAGAGGATAGTAAGCAATTGGACGAGGTGACGGTCACCGGCTCTCTTCGCCAGTACAATCGCCAATTGGTTTTCCCCGAGAAGTTACAGATCAGAGGGAGCCACGACTTTATGACGCTACTCCATAATCTAGGACTAACGGGGCTCTCGGTGGATCAGGTCAATAAGAATGCTTCCATTAATGGCAAGACGATTCAATGGAAAATCAATGGCGTCACTCGGTCGGTTGCTGAAGTACGTAACCTCAAACCCGAATCTATCCTTAGAGTCGATTACTCCGATATGCCTACGATGCGCGAATTGGACCAAGGTTTTGGAGGTATCATAGATGTGATCCTAAAGGAGCGAACCGATGGAGGCTCTGTGAGGAGTCACATGCAGAGTGCCCTCTGGGTAGGATTTGTCAATGGTAGTGCGAGTGCTAGCTACCACCAAGGGAAGTCGGACTTCTCAATTGATTACAACACTTCTTATCGCAACTACCCTAAGTGGCAAAAAGATAGTGAGGAGAAGTTTATCGCTGACTCCAAGGAAATCACACGGCTCCTTCAGGGGGAGGCGAGTCCATTTGGCTATTTTACAAACGACCTGAACTTCACCTACCTCTATCAGCCTAGCAAAGTGAGCCAATTTAGTGCCACTTGGCGCAATTCTTTTGCCCGACAGTACAACAATATCAGAGGTCAGATAATTGAGACCGATAAAGATCCCTATCATAGAGCCTCAAAAAGCAAATATAGAGGCTACGTGCCAGCACTAGACCTATTTTATCAGCACCAATTTGGAGATGGATCGAAGCTGGAAGCCAACCTATTAGGCACACTATCCACAGGTAGAAACGACAGAGATTTGGTGGACACCAGGAATGGAGCAGAGGTGGCCAAGATCTCCAACCCCGTAGAAAGTAAGTACAAATCGTTAATTGGCGAAGTGATGTATCAAAAGTCGTTGCACCCAAAGGTGTACCTCACCACTGGCCTGCAAAATAGATATGCATTCACCACAAATGAGTACCTCTCGCCAAGTAGCTATCTCGACCAACTGCAGCAGAATAACACCTATCTATATGCTCAAATCTCTGGGCGGCTCAATCCAAAAGTTCAGTATAGCTTGGGGAGTGGGTTGAAGTTCTTTTATGTTGAAAGTAAAGAGAAGAGTAAGAAGTACTTCAAAAATCAGAGCAGCTTAGGATTCTATTACAATCCCAATAATCGCCTCTCCTTTTCACTCAATAGTAATTTTATCCCATTCCTCCCTTCACTAGCTCAGCTATCCAGTATCAAGCAGAGGTTTGACCAACTGACTGTATTTACAGGGAACAGTGAATTGAAGTCGAGCTACGCCTTTACCAATCGCCTCAATATGAATTATCGCAAGGATAAGTTCAATACCAATCTAGCCCTAAGCTACAATCACACCACCCATCCGCTGTACACCCGTGTCACCTATCTGCCCGAAGAGGATTACTTCCTATTTCAGTCCGACAATGGGCTATACAATCGACAGTATGGAGCCGAATGGAAAGTCAACTTTAGCAATCTGATGAACTTCCTCTCGCTCTATACCACAGTGGGCTACAAGCGGTATGAGAGTAACGTAGGGAATCATCCGCTTCACCTCAATAGCCTCTACTGGGATATCTCGGCACAGGTAGTGTACAAGGAGCTGGTCTTTGCTGGCTATTATACGAAAGCGGGAAGGACGCTCTATAACGAAACAGAGCAACTATCAGGTGACAATATGGGCTTGACCTTGATGTGGAATAAAAATAATTGGACCCTCTATGCTCAGATGCTATACGTGGGATTTAAGGAGGGGGATACTTATAGAACTACCAACCACTCCAAGGTAAATCCACTTAAGTCCTATGTGAAGATCCCAGAGAATGGTAATATGCTCACCCTCGGGGTAGTCTGGAATCTTGACTTTGGCAAGCGTGTGAATCGAATGAGAAGGGGACTCAAGAACTACGATAGCAACAACAGCGTGGTAAAGGTTCAAGATTAATCTTTTAATAAGTTAGCAACATCTTACCTCTTGTCTAGGTTATGGATTTGTCCGACCCACAAGGGGTCGTAAGGGAGGGAGGGGCGAAAGCCCCGAACAACCGGGGGAATACGACAATCTCCTACCCACCCCACGACCTCCCCTTGTGGGAGGTCGGACAACTTGATCTGAGACTTTCCCCTGTTGAAAACAATAAGCCCGAGCAGTCATTTGACTGCTCGGGCTTGTTATTTTTATAGGGAGGGGTTAGTCGAGACCTTTAAGGACAGGGAGAGAGATGTGGTACTTCACACAAAGGACTCTGGTGAGGATCACTACCATCACACTCACCACCTGCACCACGATATGTTGCACGCCGATCAGATCTAGGATTCCATAGACCGCCGCTCCGACCACACTCGCCATCGCATAGATATCTTTTCGTAAGATCAGTGGCACCTGATTCATACAGATATCACGAAGCAGTCCGCCAAAAGATCCGGTCGACACGCCCATAAAGAGCGCCACCCAAAAGGGGAAGCCCAGCATCAGTGCCTTCTCCATTCCCACGATCGTAAAGAAGCCGAGCCCTATCGCGTCGTAGAGGAATAGCTGTTCATTCATCTTGACCAGTTGCTTCCTAAAGGCCACCACGATCAGAAGCGAAATCAGCGTGATGATCACATAGGTTGGCGTGGTAAGCCAAAAAGGCGTCACCCCCAGTAACAGGTCACGGATCGTACCGCCACCCACTGCTGTGAGCATACCGATGACATAGGCACCAAAGAGGTCGATATTCTCCCCCATCGCCAGCCGAATACCAGAGATAGCAAAGGCAAAGGTTCCGATAAAGTCTAGTAGCAGAACAATATTATCCTCATTTAGGAACGCCTGCCACTCAAAAGGTATAAAGGAATCCATCTAGTAGTTTTAGTAACTTTCACTATCATTGGGGAACGTCTGCGCCTTCACCTCACGGCAATAAGTAGCAACCGCCTCCTGAATCTGTACTCCCACATTGGCAAAGTGGCGGAGGAACTTTGGCTTAAAGCCCATAGTCATCCCCAGCATATCGGTACAAACCAGCACCTGACCATCTGTCTCATTGCCAGCACCGATGCCAATCGTAGGGATAGAGATACTCTCCGTCACTCGTTTTGCCAAAGCACTCGGTATCTTCTCCAGCACCAGACCACAGCAGCCTAGCTCCTCCACAAGGCGAGCATCCGAAAGCAGCTGCTCTGCTTCTGCCTCCTCCTTGGCCTGGACACTATAGCCACCCAGTTTATTCACCGACTGAGGGGTAAGCCCCAGATGAGCCACTACAGGAATGCCAGCATCGAGGATTATCTTTAGAGAGTCGGCCACCTGATGACCCCCCTCCACCTTTACTGCATCCACGCCACTCTCCTTCATCATACGCACCGCAGCAGCCAGAGCCACCTGAGGGTCGCCATGTACCGTACCAAACGGCATATCTGCCACAATAAAGGCGTGCTTTGCTCCATTAGCCACACAGCGTGCATGGTAGATCATCTGATCCAGAGTGATTGGCAGAGTGGTTGCATTACCAATCATCACATTACTGGCAGAGTCCCCGATCAAAATTGCATCCACTCCAGCCTCATCAAGCAACCTTGCCATCGTAAAGTCGTAAGCGGTGAGCATCGCAATCTTATCGCCCTCACCCTTCATTGCCATAAAGCGAGTAGCAGTAATCTTCTTCTTATCCGTGCTTAGATAACTAGCCATTGTACTAAAACTTTATTCTAGGGATCCGCTCCCCCAATACTCTATAAAAAAAGAGTTACAAGTGACCCGCTGCACGGCTTCTGACCGATACAGAGACTACTTGTAACTCACTTGCTTGTGCCCAGAACCGGGATCGAACCGGTACAGGTGTAACCCCATTGGTGTTTGAGACCAACGCGTCTACCAATTCCGCCATCTGGGCCTTTTTAATATACGCCCTGCAAAGGTATCACTTTTTATGGACTTACACAATACCTGAGCCTAGATTATTTACCAAAACCCATCGGGGTGCCTTTATCGGACAGGTCGGGGTGAAGGACCGGCCCTTATCGATGGGGCTTTATCGGACGAGTCAGACAGGTCGGACGAGTCGGACAAGTCGGCAAGATGACACAACTCGTCCGACTTGTCCGACTTGTCTGACCTATCCGACTTGTCCGATAAGGGCACCTCCCCTGTCTGACTCGTCCGATAAGGCACCTCCGCCAGGCGGGGTGGCTACTTGCCTTCGGCCAAGGTGGTGGCGATATCGCCGGTATTGAAGTAGGTGAGGTTGATGGTGCGGAGTAGTCGGGTATAGATCGACTGCAGATAGGTTGCTTTGGCTTGTAGGTGGCGTGTCTTCACCTGCTCCCACTCATAGATATTGATACGACCCGCCTTGAACTGCAGATCCGCCACGTCCAAAGCCCGCTTGGAGAGCTCTACATTCTCCTTGGAGACCCGATACTGCTCCTCCGCCTTCTCTAAGTCGGTACGAGCGAGGATGATATTGCGGTCGTCATTGATTTGTGCCTGTTTCAATTGACTCTGCAGGTTGAGTGTCTGCAGCTGCATTTGCCGTATCTGTCGACGCACCTGCCCACGGTTATAGATCGGGATAGAGAGCGAAAGCCCCACAAAGTAACGGCCATTATTCTTCAATTGATCCTTAAAAGGGGCATTCATAGCCTTGTACTTCTCCCCGTAAGTATAGTAATAACCATTGGAGTAGCCACCTCCGAGAGAGAGCGAAGGCCATAGAGCACTCTTAGCGATCTTCACATCATACTCCGAGAGAAGCACCTCACTTCTGAGGAGTGCCGTTGCTGGGATCTCCCACTTAGGATTGATCAATCGCGGATGAGCCTGCTCCAGATTCGCTACCACCGCCTCGGGTGACATCTCAGCGATATCTAGCTCCCCCTCCTCCACCTTATTGGGGTCCAGCCCCATATCCAGCATCAGTATCCGCAAAGCACGGGTCACATCGGCCTCCGTCTCCGTCACAGAGAGTTGGTCACGCCCTAGCTGACTTTGGATATCAATCAGATCCGACTCTGCAGCTCGCCCCACCTCTACCTGCTGCTTGATTTGCTCGTACGACTTCTTGGTGAGAGCAAGGTTATCCTTGGCGGTCATAGCCAAAGCCTTGGCAAGTAGTAGCTGAATATAGCTCTGCGTCACCTGCAGTGCGATTTGATCCTCCACATCACGGACAATATAATCGGCATTCTGCCGGGCCTCCTTTGCCTTTTGTAGTTGATACCACCGCTGACCACCGCTGAAGATAGGGAGGTCGGCACTAAGTGAAAAACTGGTATTGGCACTTGAGTTGTCGGTAAAACTCATATCACGAGCTTGCGAACGACCGAAAGAGAAGTTCTGACCCACAGAGGCATTGAGACTAGGCAGAAAGGCTTGCTGAGCCGCACTATAATTGATCTCCAGCCCCTCTAGTTTCTGAGGAACTGGCAGAAGTAGCGGGCTATTCTCTTGGGCAAATGCTACACACTCCGTGAGCGACATCTCCACACGAGTTAGCTCCGTCTTTGCAGGTTTCTGAGCCTGCAAAGAGAGTGCCACGCATGGGAGCAAGGCAATGAATATCCAAATCTTCTTCATATCACTCCACCTTATTTAGTGACTGGGTTACCTCGGAGCTGCTCCTTACCCGTCAGCCCACTCTTCACCTCTACTTTCAAACCATCAGAGATACCGAGCTTCACCTCTTGCTCCGTAAAGTCCTCCTCCTTACTTCCCCCTTTCTTAGAGACCATCACAAAGGTTTGGTCGCCACGATAGACCACTGCACTCTCTGGGATGGTCATCACCCCTTCGCTCTTGGCGAGTACCACCTCGGCATTGGAGCTAAAGCCCACCTTGATATCCTCAATATCCGTTGAGTCGAGTGCCGCCTTCACCTCAAATAGGATGGTACCATTCTTATCCACCCCCTTAGGCGATACATACTCTATAGTAGCGTGATAGGTATGCCCCTTGATGGCACCGACATGGATCTGCACCTCGGCACCCACCTTCACCTTATTCACATCGCTTTCATTTACCTCACCCACAAAGAGCAGATCCTTGAGGTCGGCAATAGAGATAATGGTGGTACCTTCATTAAAGGCGTTGGCTTGGATCACCGTATTCCCCACCTTCACTGGTTGCTCTAGGATCGTACCACTCACCGTCGCACGCACCATCGTATTATTTTTCTTAGCAGTGCTAGAGCTCGAACCAGTAGAAACGAGTTGGAGGGTCTCCTCAGCGATATTGAGGTCAATCTCCGCATTCTTATAATTAGCCTGACTTGCCTCCAGCTTCTCCTTGGGGAGGATCTGCTGCTCATAGAGTAGCTCGTCGCGCTTCAAGACCTCCTCCAACTGCTTCAGACGCACACGTGCACTCTCCACCCGCGAGGCAGCATTCTGGATATTCGCCACATCAGGCACAATGCTAAGGCGTGCCACCAAGTCGCCAGCCTCTACATAGTCGCCCGGCAAGTGAAGCAACTCCGAGACGATCCCATTCATCTCTGGCTTTACCTTCACCTCGTCACGTGCCTCAATAGACCCTGTCAGCACCGTGCTGAGCACCACCGTATCACCCGTGGTAGGAGTGACCAATTGATAGCTAGCTCCCTTTGGCTGACCTTTCACTAGCACCGTCGCCACAATGGCTATCACTGCGATAGCTACTAGCCCCCATAGGAGCCACCGACCGATGCCTTTACTCTTCTTCTCTCTGCCCATAATATCTCTATTGTTTTTGATTTTTATTCATCTCTAATGGCGTCAATCGCCTTGATCTGTAGTGCCTTGTAGACGGGCAATAGCCCTGCCAGCGCACCCGATACCACCATAATCACCACCGAAAGTATCAGTAGCCCCAGACTTGGATAAGGTCGCGTGACGTAATTACCCACCACCGTATGCTCCGTTATTGCCCCAATAGCGAGTGCCCCCAGCAAACCGAGTAAGATACCAAGTGCTCCTGCCACTACGATAATAAAGATCGCTTCCGACATAAATTGCTTGCGGATATCCCTTGGCTTGGCACCAATCGCACGGCGAACACCGATCTCCCTCTGTCGCTCTCGCACCGTTACCAGTAGGATATTGCTCACACTAATCACACCTGTAATCAGCGTGCCCATTCCCACAATCCAGACCAATACATTGATGCCCGAAGCGATCATCTGAAAGATATTGGTCACCAACTGCATACTCATCGGTATGATCGCCCCAGTATCGGTAGGGTCGAGCTGCTGACGGCGGGCAAGGATCTCAAAGACCTCCCGACGCACGTCCTCCTCGCTATAACCAGCTTTGGGCACTGCATAGATACTGATCTCCTTATCAAATTGATTGCCCACAGCAAGCGTAAAAGGTAGCATAATCCCTTCCAATCCCATATTGCCAATCGAGAAATTATCCACTAGTGGCTGCGTGACCCCAACCACCTTGAAGGGCACCCCGTTAATCGTGATGTAGGTGCCTATCATCTCCTCAATGTTATCGTAAAAGCGCTTCGCCAATTCACGCCCCACCATACATAGAGGGGCACCCGACTCCAGCTCCTGTGGAGTCAGGACTCGCCCATACAGTGCCACCATCTCATCAGCCACCTGAAAATGATTGGGCGTCACTCCATAAGCATTGGCCGAGAGACTTTTATTATTGGCATGTATCGGCACACTGGACCAAGCATCTTTCACACCAAAACTGGTCAATGCCCCCACTTCCTGGAGCATACGAGACTGGCTCTTGATATTGAGATAGTCGCGATAGGTGGTCTGTACAGGACGATTGGCCTTGTACCCTTGATAAGGTTTTGTGGTACGACCAGGAATAATATAAATCACATCGCTACTCACCCCTTCGAGCATCCCAAAGGCAGAGTTACGCAACCCTGTGCTCAGACTGGTAAGGATGGTAAAGAAAAACATCCCCGCAAAGACGCCAAGGGAAGTGACCACACTCCTACGCTTATTGCGTTTGAGCGTGTAGAGCATCTCGGTCCAAAGTTCTTTATTCAATAGTATTCCCATAGTCCCTATTTCATATCACGCATCGCCACTACCGCCGGTATCTTGATCGCTTTCTTGGCCGGACCATAGCCAGCCACCACACCGACCACCACCAGCACAATCAGTGCCCCGATGGCTACCCCCATATTCACCTCGGGGTTTTCGAATAGCCTAAGGACCATCACATCATCGGCCGAGAAGCCTACAGGGATCTCCTGCTGTCCCCACTTATTGACCACCGCAAGGTAATCCAAGAGCTTCACAATGCCTATCCCCATGAATAGCCCAACCACTCCTGCGACCATAGAGAGGAGCAGGCTCTCCCCTAGCACTAGCCTTAGGATATCCCGAGGCTTGGCTCCAATCGCCTTACGAATACCGATCTCTCTCATACGCTCCTGCACCGTCACATGCATGATGTTGGAGACTCCGATGGTACCAATACTCAGGCTACCAATCCCCATGACCCAGAGAAGCACCTGTAGGCTAAGGAAGATCATATCCATCGTCTTAGCCTGATCGCTACTATTATTCACATAAATAGACCAAGTGTCTGAAGGGTCGGATCTAGTTATTTGGTGGGCTACTCTGGCGAGGTCCTCAGCCAGCTTCTCGCTCTCCTTTGCCTGACCAGCCTTAGGGAAGACCGCCAAACTCTTGATCTGCACAAAGTCATTGGGCCGGATTCCTTCAAAAGTATTCAGCGGTATAAAGGCGGTTCCGAAGAAGGGCGAAGGCGACTTCACCACCCCTACGATCCGGTAGGTAGCTCCAAACACCGTAAAAAGTTCGCCTATAGGGTCCACGCCCGAGGCAAATAGCTTCGATACTAACCCGTCCGAGATGAGCACTACCCGCTCCTGCTCATTATGCTCTTGAGGCGTAAAGAGCCGACCTGCTCGCAGCTCCAACTTGCCGAAACTTTGCTCCGGCCAACCGATGGTCCGTATTTGCAGCATTTGAGAAGCAAAGGAGGTACTCCCATTAGAGAAGAAAGAAAACTCAGGCTCCATTAAAGTCACCCGATCACTAAACACCTCCCTAAGGTAATCCAATTGATTGCGAGTGATGAATAGCTGTCGCCCCTCTTGATAGCCACCGTACGCCGTCTGCGTCTGATTGAAGTAAACCCCCATCTTCACTTGGTCGGCACCTACGGTACTGACCATTGTGCGGATACCATTCTCCACCCCCTTACCAGCTCCCAGCATCACCACGAGGATAATGATTCCCCAAGCGATAGAGAAGCCAGTCAGGAAGGTCCTGAGCTTATTATTCCGGAGGGAGTTCGCTAATTCTTGTAGATACGCAATCATCGCACTCAGTCCTCCCCTACAATCAGCCCATCCTTAATATGTATGGTACGCTCACACGCCTCAGCCACTCCCGGCTCGTGTGTCACAATCAGCATCGTCAGCCCTTGGTCTCGATTGATCTCCTTCAGCAGATCCATCACCTCCACCGTTGTCTTACTATCAAGGGCACCAGTCGGCTCATCGGCCAGCAATATCGAGGGCTTTGTGATAAGGGCTCTCGCCATAGAGACCCTCTGCTTTTGACCGCCCGAGAGCTCATTAGGCAGGTGATCTTTCCACTGAAGCAGTCCTACCCGATCAAGATACTCCTCCGCCAGCTGCATACGCTCCCGTTGTGAAACCCCTTGATAGTAGAGGGGCAATGCCACGTTCTCCACTGCCGTCTTAAACGAGATCAGATTAAAGCTCTGAAAGACGAAGCCAATCTTACGGCCCCGCATCTCAGCAGCGGCTTCTTCCGAAAGGTTATGGATCAATTGACCATCTAGGTGATAGCTCCCTTGGTCGTATTCATCGAGAATCCCTAAGATATTGAGTAGCGTACTCTTGCCACTACCACTGGCACCCATCAATGCCACCATCTCCCCATCATAGACGCTCATATCCACCCCTTTCAGCACATGCAACGGCTGAGAACCTGGATACGTTTTGTGAAGACCGCGTACATCAATGATAGCCTTGCTACCTCTATTCATAATATATTAGTGTCATTAGGACTTCACAAATGTACCATAATACTGCCAAACGACCAACATATCCCCTCAAATAATAGGGGGTTACGCATTAGAAATGTCTGTGAGGCATTCATAGGAGCACCTATGGGGAAAGGACCTCGGCAGAGGTCCGATTTGTTGTAGCC
>NZ_KV820674.1:10918-17664 GCF_001815465.1 Porphyromonas sp. HMSC077F02
TCGGAGGGGCGTTAGCCCCGAACGACTGGGGGTAGAGCAATGGTGGACGAATATATTCGACCCCTTGCGGGTCGGACAACCCATCAGATTTAATTCCAGAAAAGGTGGGCTGATGAAGCCCGAAGGGCTTCCATGGTCTATTAACCCAGCCTTCCCACTCCGTAGGTAGGAGAAGCGTACCTGCGGAGGAGAAGGTTGGGAAGAGCGATAAACCGTAGGCAACTACCCCGAAGGGGTTGCACTTTTACACCCATAAGCGATGGTGTATATGCAACCCCTTCGGGGTAGCGTGGTGGTGCCCTCTCTACCCAAGCTTCTCCTTCAGGCTCACTGTCGCTCGCATTCAGGGGGAAGCTTGGGTTAATAGACCATGAAACCCCTTCGGGGTATTCGCGCACCACACATTATATATATTGACCCCTTGCGGGTCGGACAACAAAATGTGGTCGAAGTTGTCCGACCCGCAAGGGATCGTGGGTTTTGATCCTATTATCTACCCCCATTCATCGGCTCTGCGAGCCTCGAATGGGGGCTACAACAAATCGGACCTCCTCGCGGAGGTCCTTAGCATAGACAATCCGCTAAAAACCATATGGTCAGACCACTCTAAAAATGAGTGGTTCGACCAGCCGCCTCATTCCGTGCAACATTCTCAAAAGAGACGACAAGAGCGTATAAGAGTAATCTCCTATACGCTCTTGTTGAGATATATAGAGGAGGGCGTCACCATCGACACCCTCCTCCAGAAGTTCTTAGATCAATAGTCAAATGACAAGGAGAGGACTAGTCTATCAGCCCCGAAGTCATTCAGCGACTTAAGGTAACCAAAGTCTAGCTTTGCACCATAAAGAGCTACACCAGCACCTACACTCCAAAGGCTCGTCTCCTTGCTACCATATTGATAGCCAGCGCGCAGACTTGCGATATTGAAGAGCGTATACTCAGCACCCACATTGGCCTGGAATACTTGTGCTTTATATGGTAGGAAGTAGTACTTACCTCCTAACACGCCACGTAGCTTATGATTTTCGTTGATAGTAAGACCATAGTCTGCTGTCACCTGCATATTAGTAGGCAGAGCATACGCCTCATTCTTGGCATAGTAGATAGGTGCACCAAAGTCGGCTACTCTAGCACCCACGTTGATATCACTCTTCGCAGAGATAGGGATCAAACAGTTGGCACCGACACTAAAGGCCCCAGCATAGGCTACACGTCCAGTATAGCTTTGGATAAAGCTACCTGTGGCATAAGCTGCAAACATCTTATTAAACTTAAAGGCATAGCCCATATCCACAGCCCAATCAAATGGAGTATAGCTCTTTCTGTTATAACCCCATTGGTCATTAGTGCTACCCTTGATCTTCATACCGCCTTGGTATCTAAAACCAGCATAGATCACATGGCGATCCAAAAAGCGATACCCTACAGATGCTGCACCGAAGCCTAGTTTTCCTTCTACAAACTCATTCTCCTGCGTCTTGAACATCAATCCAGTGCCCGAGACGGTTAGCTTCGTATCTCCATTAAAGATCGAAGCTGGGTTGGTGTAGAGATAGTTACGGTCGGTTTTAGTCAAGGTAACATTTCCCATAGCTGCTGCACGAGCATCCGTTTGGGTCTCAAGGAAAGACAATCCACGGCTTTGCTGAGCCTGCATTGAGACTCCCGAACATATAGATAGTGCAAGGGCGAAGAGTGCCCCGATGATTGGCTTTGTATTCATAACGTTCATAATTCTAAATTAAGTCCACTTAACGGGGTTATCTCTTCTGCACCACTTGCTCAAATGGCTTCTTTCCAGTGCCAGTGACACGGATTCTGTAGGTGCCAGGAGCTAGGTTCTTCACCTTCACACTCGACATTCCTTCGTGGTCTACGAGCAATGCCTTATCCATCACCTTTTCACCCGTCATGGTGTAGATAGTGATCACTGGCTTACTGCTCTTAGGATTAACCCATAGGTTCAGCTTCTCCTTCATTGGAAGAGGCCACACTGCATACACTTCGTTATCCAAGTTCTTAGTCACCGATACCTCAAAGCTAGTGCGGGTCTCATAATATCCGTTGGATACTGTGATAGTGATGGTAGTTTTACCTGGCTGGAACGCCTTGATAGTCAGCTTAGAACCCTCCACCACAGCAGTGGCTACAGAGCCATTGCTAGAGCTCACCTTATAGCTAAATTCTAGTAGCTCTTGTGGCTTAAAGACCTTGCTAATATCAAGCGTCAGAGGATCATTCTCCACACCTACAAAGGTGTTAGGTAGCTTCTCAATCAGTTCAGGAGCCTTCACATTGATCACGCGGAATGGAATCTCAAAGGAAGCCGAGGTACCCAATTCATCAGTGACAACAACCGTAAAGCTGTAATCGCCTTGTGCCAATACTGGGCGGATACGTACCTTGATACCTTCATCCGTTTTAGCAAGTGTTACTCCAGTAGTTTCACCTTCAGAAGCGATCTTCCACTTCTGACCATCAGGCTCATTCACCATAAGTGTATATTCAGCACTACCCTTGATATCAAATACCGTGATGGGCTCTTTAGGTACATTGGTGATAACAGGTGGATTATTGACTTTCGTCTTGGTCTCCATAAAGGCTGGCGCACTCTTAAGACCCCAACGGTCTATCGCCACAATGGCCAAGTAATAGGTAGTGCTATGCTTCAGGTCAGACACCTTAAAGCTCATCTCCTCACCCGCCTCCTTATTCATTCCACTTACGTAGCCCGACTCATTGCCAAGACGCCTTCCTTTGGTATAATTGCTTTTATCCAGCGGTTTATCCGAGATATAAAGCTCATACTTCGATGGAGCTCCATCATCAGCATCCTTAGGCACTTGCCAGTAGATAGTAGCACTTAAGAAGTCATTCTCCTTAGACTTTTCAGGCAAGAACTTTGGTGCCTCAGGTGCCTTATTCTTATTCTCCAAGGTGAGTGCTAAGTAGGCATCAATATAGCCAGCCCCCAACTTACCTTCATACCCTGGATTATACATTTCAATATCATTGGTACCAGCAAGCAAACATTGCTCCAATTGAGCGGCAGTAAAGCCAGGGCCTCCTCTGTGGGAAACCACTAGAGCAGCTACACCAGAAACGTGAGGACACGCCATAGAGGTGCCTTGATACCATGCATATCCCTTTTCGTCGGGAAAGGCATAGCTTTGATCTACACCAAAAGTACTAAGAACACCAGATGTCATACCATACCTCTCTTGATCGCCACCGGGGGCAGTAATATCAGTCCAAGTACCATAATTAGAATAAGATGCTCTTTCAAAACCAGGACCCATTGCACAAACCGTAAATGCAGGCTCATACTCACCGGGACTGTATCTTTGTTCTGAATTATCATTACCTGCCGCAAATATCACTATACCACCTTTCATGGGAGAATTGGGTAGTTGGTTACCATCATTATCACAGCCAGCATACTTGATGAAATAATCTATAGCTTTTCTAGTAGACGATGGAGTTGGGCCAGGGAAGCGAGAGCCCCAAGAGTTTTGAGAAATAACTGCTCCATTGTCGGCACCATATTTAATTGCTGCAGCTCCACCTCCTTGAGAATCTTTTCCATCCCTCACAGAGAAGATAGCAGAAGTCATCAAACGAACGCCACTATTGGGAGTGCCATCACCACCAGCGATTCCAGCCACACCGATACCATTATTATTCTTGGCTGCTATTGTCCCGGCCACATGCGACCCATGGAAATCTGAATCAGGAATATACTCGTTAGAGTTATTCGCAAAGTTCCAGCCATGAATATCGTCTATTTTACCATTATTATCATCATCCACGCCAGGAATGCCGTTCATCTCCGCTTCGTTGATCCACATGTTGGGAATTAGATCAGGGTGGCGAACATCAATAGCTCCATCAACGACACAGACAATTACTTCAGGCTTACCAGTCTCTATCTCCCAAGCCTTAATCAAATTAATATCGGCCCCTTCAACTGCACCTCTAGTACGATTACGATCGACTCCTAGATTATTGTAGTGGTATTGACGAGGAAGATAAGGGTCATTAAACATCCAGTAATCCTTTCTAGAAGTTACGGAGAGAGGAACCAACTCTGGCTCATATTCAACTGTTTCAACCCCTTCTACTTTGAATAGGCTCTGCATAGCCTTTGGAACTGAGACCTGTTTGTCAAAGGTGACCCTTAGGAAAAGGTGCAAGCCTTCTCTTACAGTACGCTCCTCGTACTTGCCAGCATATGGAAACGCTCTCTCTATTTGAGTAGCTCTAATGTTATTTAGAGCTTTAGCCATAGGTTTTGGTGCATTGTTGAGCTGCATCCTACCCGTCACGGTTCCTTGATTGATTGAATCATAGGCTTCTTGGGACACTTTAATAATTACTGTGCCCGGAATTGCCTCACCCGCATTGGGCAAATGCATACCTTCAAAAACCCTCGGACTACTATCTATCTCCTCTTGATCCGCCACAGCCGTGTCGGACACAATATCACGTTCGTTTTTGCAACTTACAATTACAAAAGAAAAAAACGCGACAAGAAGTAATGTAATTTTTTTCATATTAGTTCTGTTTTCACTGCAAGTTAAATAATAGGACTTGCCTCTTCCATCTCATGAACATCAGAGGCAAGTCCACTTCAATCTATTTATAGATTTATGTTAAAATCAGAAAGGCTTAATGTTGTGCTTCTGATCCATAAGCTGAGTTGCCTTGTAGGATTTCTCCAATTGCTTGAGAATATTTGCCTGGCTCTGATCAAGGTCAACATGCTCATGCCAAATATTCATAGCCACAACAATATCAAACTCTGGAATATCACTAAATTTAATCGCTCTTACAAGATATACCAACTCTTCTTTCTCCAAGTATAGGTATGCTCCTACACCTTTTGAAGAATTGCCGATCTTCACAAAGCCAGCATCTTCGTAAAGTTTAGTGAATTCCTTTGTCATAACAATTTCTCCCTTATTATTCCAGAATGCCAATGAGAGATCTGCCCAAACTGTTAGAAGTTGCTGTGTACAATCGTTATTTACCGTTCCAGTCTTATCATCTACGTCCATAAAGTAGAGTCGAATGCTAGGTATATCACGATCAGTACTCTTCTTTAGTGTGGCTCTAATAGACTCTAATACCGTAGGGAATTTTTTCATAAAATTCTTCGTGACTGTACTGCCGGCATCCTCTTCAGCCTTTACAATCTTTTCGGCAGTCCACTCAGTATTGTTAAGCAAAGCTTTCTTATCCCATGGGAAAGCCTTAAATGTTTGTAGTGCAGGTTGCTTTGGTTTAGGAGCAACAAAGTCAATATAAACCTTTTTGGCATCCTTGTCATAAAGTGCAATAACTGTAAAGCCATTCTCTGTGCTTTCACCAGTAATGACATCTTTCTTATCATCATACTTTGCATCAGCGAAGTTATTCTTCACTAGAAAGTCAACAAACCCTTCATCAACAAGTGCTTTCACAGACTCTGCCTTAGTTACATACTCAACCCCTTGCAACATATCTGTCTTAAAGTTAAATAAGTAAATTACAGATGGCAATAGCTGAGATGAGGTAACAAACTCATAGTGTTCTGGAACGTCACCATCAAAAAGGCTTGAAGATTTAGGTGCATAACGTAACAAGATACTACCATGATTAACCTCATAAGTTAAAAGGTCGCGTTTTTCGGGCTCAACTACAAGATATGGGATTAGGAACTTTTCACTACCCTTACCTGCTTGCTGTACGGTGATCTCCTTTTGCAAGGTGCCACTCTTTGCATAGAGCTTAGCCTCACGTGGCTCGCCATCATTAGCAGCGATCTCCAGCTCAATCATATCATTGAATACATTCTGCTTGATCCAAGCCTGAGCAGCCTCATCAATATCTAGTGTCCACGCACCAGAATTGCTCTTCACGCTGATCAGCTTACTAGCACCTGAATTAGGCACAACGATGGTCTCAGGAGAAACTTCCAAAGAAATGTCAGCAGCAGTTTGTATTACCTCTACCTTTTCGCTAGTAGCACCAGCTACTACCAGTACTTGAGCGGCACGGTCCTTTCCAGCCTCATTAGGCATAGCCACGATCTGTAGGCTATTACCAGAAACGGTGGTCTTGATCCAATCAGCATTGGAAATAGCATTCCACTTAACTTGATTAGTGGTTACAGTAATAGCTTGGGCTTCGCCACCAGCATTAGGAATAGTGACAGAAGTAGCAGAGAGTGACAAAGTTGCCTCTTCTGGTCCATCATCCTTAGGGGCACAGGATGTTAACATCCCGATCAGCAACGTTACCGCCAAAGCGGCCAGGTAGTTAATCTGTTTCATAGTTTTTAGTAAAATAGTTAAAAATTCGCACTGATTGCTCAGCACATTAGTAATACTCGTTTTTTTGCTAGTAGCTAAGCATTCCTTTCATTATCAAGTCATCGCAACACATATATAACAACTCTAGGTACTTAGTATCTCGCTCAACAAATGTAGGTAAAACATATTGATTCACCAAATAATTCTAAAGAAAATTAATACTAATTTGGTATTTTAAAACTCCACATTGCAATTTAATGGTTTATCGCTTAGGAACTCTTAGATAATTCACAATTGAGGGTAAACGAAGATGAATACTCCTATATATATAATATAATGTGTGTGCCTGATAATAGCAGGGGTTACGCATTAGAAAGGTCTTACCACGAGACATTCATCAGAGAGTCAATGGGTAAGGACCTCCGCGAGGAGGTCCGATTTGTCGTAGCC
>NZ_KV820674.1:17764-18203 GCF_001815465.1 Porphyromonas sp. HMSC077F02
CCTCCGCGAGGAGGTCCGATTTGTCGTAGCCCCCATTCGAGGCGCGCAGAGCCGATGAATGGGGTAAAGAAGGCAACCAAAATTCACGACCCCTTGTGGGTCGGACAACCTATTCAAGGATTAATTATGATGCTCTAGACCTTATTGTCCGACCCGCAAGCGGTCGAATATATACGTGAATTATTGCTTCCCCTGGTCGTTCGGACTACGCCCTCCGACACAGGGGCTACAACAAATCGGACCTCTCCGAGGTCCTTACCCGTCTGTCCTGTACAAGCTAATCATAATACTATAACTTAAGTAGATACCTCTAATGCGTAACCCCTGCTGATAATATCATGTTCAGATCACTAAAAAAGACGTTTTGTAACAGGCTGAATTTCAATGCTATATATTTGCGTCAGTTTAGTTGCATCTCAGCGATTGCTTAGTTGCAACT
>NZ_KV820674.1:18303-19119 GCF_001815465.1 Porphyromonas sp. HMSC077F02
CAACTAAGCAATCGGTTAGTTGCAACTAAACTTTTGCCCCACCGTAGGGTAAAAATCCGCCCTTCGGATAAGAGCCTTTCCAAGGTGCTCCCTTACCTATTCAAAAGGCACCCTAAAAAAGGACCTCGCGGAGGTGAATTATCGTTTCTCCTCAATCGGGGTGGGCCGACGAAGCCCGAAGGGCTTCCATGGCCTATTAACCCAGCCTTCCCCCTCGGCAGGTATGCATAGCGTACCTGCCGAGGAGAAGGTTGGGAAGAGCGACAACCGTAGCCAACTACCCCGAAGGGGTTGCACTTTCACCTCCGTAGGCGTTGGAGTATATGCAACCCCTTCGGGGTAGCGTGGTAGCGGTGACCTCCCTACCCAAGCTTCTCCTTCAGGCTCACTGTCGTTCGCCTTCAAGGGGAAGCTTGGGTTATTAGGCCATGAAACCCCTTCGGGGTTTTCTTTGGTCATTGGTCAATAAGAGACAAGTAAGGACCTCGGAGAGGTCCCTCATAAATAGGCACAGGTCGGAGGGGCGAAAGCCCCGAACGACCTGTGTGCAAGAGCATATTCACCACCCCTTGACCCCGGTTGAGGGGTCAGACCTAGAAATAGGGTTGTCCGACCCCTCGGCCGGGGTCGCAAGGGTGTTTTACACCTATCTATACACAGGTCTTCGGCGCTTTGCCCTCGACCTGTGCCTATTTAGCACGGACCTCTGCCGAGGTCCTTTCTTATAAACAATGCTGAAAACCATACGGTAAGACCTTTCTAATGTACAACCACTGATATTCTAGCCCAAGTTTGACCCCTATTGGAGTGTAAGTA
>NZ_KV820675.1:0-68260 GCF_001815465.1 Porphyromonas sp. HMSC077F02
ATAAGGAGAAGGTGACCATGATGCTAGGCGATGCAAAGGAGAGTGTCGGTAAACTGATTAAGGAGCTGAATAGTTAGCAACACTTGAATAACTTTGTACAGAAATAGAGGGTGCATAAAATTTATGCACCCTCTATTTTATGTGACATTGCTTAGTCTAAAAACAATTTACACCAAGTTTGAAACTTCAAGACTTGCTCAGCCCCATGCTTGCTCATACCTTTGACAATCTGTTCCACACTTTTTTCTTTAGTGGGATCTCCACTTTTTGAAAAGAAACAGTCTGCGAAACAGATAATCTGCTCTTCAAGAGATATAGGCACCATCTCTCGGTGAGGCAAAGGGAGATTTCTTTGGATAATCATTTCCAACGTTATCCCCACACCAGTATGCCGTTCACAGATCAAAGCATGCATAGGTAGTCCTTCAGACATAAGTAGCTCACTACCGATAACTCCATGCTTAATATAGGGCTCCTCACCCACACACCCAATACTAGGTGCATCGCATCTAAATATACCTATATCGTGTAGCATCGCTCCCTCGTATATCAAAGACTTGTCCAGCTTCCACTCTTTTCTTCTCTTCGCAATCTCCAATGCTTTTTTAGCTACACATTCGCTATGAATGGTGAGGATTTGATAGGCTTGCGAGTGTTTCTGATAATACTTTTCTAATATAGCATATACATCAAGACCTCCCTTAGGGGATCTTAATTCCTTTCCTTTTGTTGCCATAGAACCAAGAGATCTAGCTCCGTTTGTAGGATGTTAATTGTAGGTTTGCCGAGCCTATTTTCAGTTCGGCTTTAATCCTAACAGGCACCTGATCTCGATCCCTTGTTAGCCACACAATGATTGCGTTTTTGCCTTTCTTAAACGTCTTATCATCCACCCTTATTCCTACCTTCATTGCCTGCCGCCTTGTTCCATCCGGCATAGAAATGGTCTCTGTTCCAAGTACTTGGTACTCTATATTTACCTTGTCTCTTCCGAGTGATACAGTCGCTTTGATAGGCGATGCCTTGGTAGTATTTACATAATCAAAAGTACGCAATAGTGCCAAAGTCGATAGCAAGTCTACCACCTCCACCTCCGACTTCTTAAATATCATAGTGGTATCCACTTTGATTTCCCCATTAGCATTTCGCATATTCTTTACACTGATGGTTGATGGGGAGTAGTTATAAGTCGAGATATCATTAGCGATATATCCATTCTCATTGACACGCTTCTCGAATCTAAGAGGAAGCTTTTGTGCACTATAGAGGGTCTCCAGAGTATCGCGCATTGGGTAGAAAGTATCTGCAAGGCTAGTGGTGCGCATCAATAACTGGCTAAAGTACTGACCGTCTCGCGCTTGCCTATTTGTAATAGATGCTTCAGCGAGTTTCCCCTTAATCAATCCCCACTGAAAGTTGATACTATACTGCAACTCTTCTCCATTAGTGAAGATTGCAGACTTAGGTAGTCTACTTGTTTGTGCCCATGCTCCCCATGAGAGCAGGCTCATAAATAAAACGACAACTCCCCTTGTAAATACTTTAATCTTCATGCCAATAATCATTTAATGCTCCCTATCAATCTATATCAATTATAAGACAGCGAGCAATAAACTTCGTTTAACGACTCTCTGGTAGAGGAATGATGTCAAACCCAGTATAAGGGCGTAGTGCTTTAGGTATTACGATGCCTTCAGCAGTCTGATTATTCTCTAGAAGAGCTGCTACTATACGTGGTAGAGCTAGCGCACTACCATTCAGCGTGTGACATAGTTCAGTCTTACCCTCTTCATTCTTAAATCTGCACTTCAATCTATTTGCTTGGAAGCTCTCAAAATTGGAAACAGAGCTTACCTCAAGCCATCTCTTCTGTGCTTCCGAGAATACCTCGAAATCAAATGTTAGCGCAGATGTAAAGCTGATATCTCCACCACATAGTCGAAGAATGCGATAAGGCAATTCAAGCTTCTGCACCAAACTCTCAACATAAGCGATCATCTCTTTGAGAGACTCATAAGAGTGCTCAGGGTGATCGATGCGCACGATCTCAACCTTATCGAACTGATGAAGACGATTAAGACCCCTCACATCCTTCCCATAGCTTCCAGCCTCTCTGCGGAAACAAGCAGAATATGCTGTCACCTTAATAGGAAAATCCTTAGCCTCAACAATCACGTCACGGAAGATATTAGTTACAGGGACTTCCGCTGTAGGGATTAGATATAAATTGTCTATATCGCAATGATACATCTGACCTTCCTTATCTGGTAGCTGACCTGTTCCGTATCCTGAATCCTCATTCACCACATAAGGGGGCTGCACCTCTAGGTAGCCTGCCTCTCGAGCATTATCTAAGAAAAAGTTGATAAGAGCGCGTTGCAAACGGGCACCGTATCCTTTGTACACAGGAAATCCAGCTCCTGTGATCTTAACTCCTAGTTCAAAGTCAATAAGGTCATATTTCTTTGCTAGCTCCCAATGAGGAAGTACCTCAAGCCCCTCTGGGAACGGTCTAATATCGCCACCAGTTCGCTCAACTTTATTATCCTCTGCAGTGAGTCCTTTTGGCACGGATAGATGTGGAGCATTAGGTAACTCAATAACTAGCTGATGGATCTGAGACTCCAGCTCCTTTTTTCTCGTCTCTAAATCCTTAGACGATTCCTTTAGCTCCGATACAGCTGACTTAGCTTTCTCTGCCTCTTCACGCTTTCCCTCACGCATCAGAAGCCCTATCTCCTTGGAGATTTTATTTTGCTCCGCAAGAGAGTTATCCAAAGCGCTCTGAGTGGAGCGACGCTCTTCATCAAGAGCGCGTAGCTTTTCAATCACCTCACGAGCATCTACATTTTTAATCGCCAGTCTCTCAATAGCTTCATCGCTATTCTCCAAAAGGTATTTAATTGTCAGCATTTCTTATTACTATTAAATTACGATACCATCCTCTATAATGTAGTATCTATATCATATTTACCTTTTACAAAGATACAAATATATCCATATTCGGTATAATCATAATGTAATTATACTTCATGCCTCAACGTTTTTTCGTGGGACCGTTTCAGCCTAGTAAAGAGAGTACCCACCAATATTCAAGGACTTTTAGGTCCACAATCTCATATTGCCAGAAAGTTATACCAACATTATCTTGGTCGGCTATCAATTGTAAATTTAGATGTAGGTATGGTGAGTTAAGGCGGGGGCTCAAACGCTTTTTATAATCAACTGAAATAAAGCACTATAGCTAACGCCTAACTGAGATGCAACTAAGCGATTGGTTAGTTGCATCTCGGCAAATGCTTAGTTGCAACTCAGTGATTGCTTAGTTGCAACTAACTTTTACCTCTCCTAAAACCGAGTCGATGCGGCACAAAAAGAACTAAAAGTCCATCCCAGCATAATGATGAAAGGTGGAATCTGTATTATAAGGAACCGATGAAGAAAATATTAAAAGGTGAATATAGGCCGTATGCAAGGGACATATTCTTTGAAAAATATCAATTGTGGAGAAATGTATGTATGACCAGTGATCCAGATAGTTTCGTATACTTTGTTTTTCCTCGCTTTCGTCGAGATTTAACTGAAGAAGTTAAAAGGTCAAAACAAATTCTTCTGCCTTGTTTTGCAGAACAAGTCAAGGTCTTATATGTAGAAGATGTATGCAATACTATGCAAAGTGAGTATTTAGATGATTGTAAGCTCAAAGATCACTATAAAGAGTTTCAAGAAAAATACATTAATGGAATAGACTAATTGCAAAACTAGGGGAGTTGTCTTATGAGTCCTATTTATAGGAAATAAAGCGAAAAAAGTGCTTTAGCAGTTCAAATAGGCATTCTGCCTTACACACTTTTTGGGATACTACCCTGTAATAACTGTGGAGAGGAAATAACCGAAGAAGATGTTGAGGAGTACAATCAACTTACCGATGAAGAGAAAATAGTATTAACTGAAGCCTATCTGCAAAAGAAGGCAGAAGTGGAGGCAGAGGCGGAGTCGAGTAGGGGAAATTTAAAGAGGAAGAAAAAATGAGACAAGATCGGATTGCCATGAGGGAGGCTCAAGAGGCCATTTTGATCAATGAGGTGGTTGAATATATCAAGTCTAATATTTCATTTGATTGCAAGTAAGACGTCATAATTTCCCTTACGTCAATACGAATACAGGCTAAAATCCTTGATCTAGCGTACGCACTCGCTGCAACTTTCAACAAAGAGGACAAAGCTACAGCTCTGCCCAAGTTTACTCAAGCATTGATTGCTATACGCAAAGTGGCCAGCAAGTGACCAGCTATTTTTGTAAATGACTATGTGTCAAATAATTGACTGTGCAGATTACGAATAAAATGAAATATTGGGTATTCAAACATAAACCAGGAAGTGATGCTGATAAAGATGCGTTTGACTAATGCTAAGTAACTGTAACGGTTATTTAGGACTAGTCATAAGTATCTTCCAATTCTTATCGGAATAAGTTCTCCATATTATCTTTAATATCGTTTATGATGGCGTTATACCATGACCATGTGGCTTCACTGCTATCACACCTTGAAGCAGGGTGATGAGTACGATAAGCTAATTTGATATTCTTGATATTAAGCTTAGCTACATCTTTTGTCGGAAGATCATTAAGCTGGATAGGGCCACCTAAAATATCAAAATTCTCTGAAATATATTGTTGGTACTTATCCGTAACACCTGTAAGGAAGATTAAAATATCTGGCTTCAGAATATTTATCTCGTCAGGAATAACATGGAAGTACTTTCGCTCTATCTCATGCATAAGGCTATTAACAGCGACTCCCGATGCCCCATCGTTACCTACTGCTGCAAGTTTAGAAATATTATTCCAGAGAAACGCAGCCCTTTTATTAGACATGTTTTTATTGAGATATTCAGATATAACACTGGAGAAACCATTAAATCCATCTCTTAAGAATCGAGATTTTTGATTCATAAAAGCAGTTCCCAAATCATACTCTCTATAGAATTCATTATAGAACGCTTGATATTGCTCCATAAAATCTGCTGGTCTCACAATTTCAGTTTTTGGCCATTCCCATTTGTTAGGTTCTTGCCCAAATATCATAATCTTCAAGTCCGCATCGGTGTACCAACTCTCATCAACAGAATCTTTATCGTCATACTTGTTCAATCCTAATAAAAAAGGAGATTGTAGCTTGACGTGCTCACCCTCAAGATGCTCAAATAACTCACTCCATTTACTATCATAGAGCTCCTCTAATTGTAATGTTAATGATTTCTTTTCCATGGCAGTTTAATATCTAAATGAATTTGTTCTCAAATATACACATATTTTACATAAGTCTAGAAGGACCTAAAAGACTGGTCCTCCAGGGACAATGGGACTCTTATTCACAATACGTTTTTCGCCCGCACTGCGAGCAATGACTACCACTCCACACACTATCAAAATGTTTAATGGCTGCGTCCACTAAGCTTGACTCATTAGTCAGAATGCCTGCCTCAAAGTTTCGCCTAAATTGACTTTTGATACCCATGCCAGCTCCAGTTAGATTAGCAGAGCCAATATAAGCTGTATGCCAGTCAATAATAATTATCTTAAAGTGCACTCGAGGACATCGCATCCTCAATAGTTGATTTCTTAGTATCGGATATGAATGGAGCTCCTTCATAAAAATCTCTCCCGGTTGCTTGGCGTGTAGTAATCGAACCTCTACGTTTCGCCTTAGTAATATTGATAAGACTTCTAGAAAAGGAATTACTTCCCGCCCTCTACGGACGTATAAATCCTTCAAATCTGATGTGCCTAACCAAAGCTCATGCTTAGTAGATAAAGCCATAGAGAGTACATCATTATAATGCTCCATATCAGCTATGTACTTAATATAGGGTAGGGTGGTATTCATCTGTGTTTACTATTACTTATGTCAAACTAATATAATTCTTGATATCGTGCTTGTCTAATTGAGGCATATATTCATTGTGAGTAGCAAATTCTGTAAGGTCATTATACAAATCCCTCCAATTGAGATGAGACATAGCTAAATGCTCGCGCCCACTGAGATTAATACCACGCATTTTAAATTTATTCGCAATCTCCTTATATGGCACCAACTCATCCAATATGGCTTCAGGTACCCTTGTATTGAAGGCCTGTAGAAAACCATATATTCTCGTCAATTCTCTCAAGGAGACAAAAGTTTCAATCGCATCACGGGCTTTTTTCTTAAATTGCTCCAGCCTAGCATGGATTATTTCTTCGTTTTTGGAGACTTTTATCAATGTAGTTAGCTTTGAGGATGTAAAATCATAAACCCGACTTTTCATCTGATTGATTTGCTGTGTTTGACCATTTAGGCAGACTAATCTTACGTAATAATTACCTAGCTCTATAGAGCCCCCATCCCACTTAAGATACAGTCCATCTGTCGTAAAGTCATTTCGCGTTACGATAGTTGATATTTGTGGGGTCTGTTGTTGCAAATAGATTACGATGTCCATCTCCCCGTGCAATGAACTTTCTATCTTTTCTACTCTCATGTTTGTAGAATCTATGAAAAGCTCTGCAAAGTCAAAGAATGCGTCTACTGGGATAAATTGTTGCTTGGGGATTAAGAGATTTGTGACTACTTTAGCATCTGGGTCTGCTATGAGTACCACCTCTTTTACCGAGGTCATGCTATTAGCTACTGTTAAGTAGTTCCTAAAATTAGTCTCTCCTTGTACCCCCGAGCAGTTTCTTACCTCCTGTAATTGCCGCTTACTCGTCCCGATACTGCCATTTAGCTTATCTATCACCTTGGGTGACATTTCCAAGTCTATCCCAGATACGTTAAAGACCTCACCCTCTACTTGTTTGATCTCATCCAGTCTTACCACTTTGTGAGGGGATATTATTTTACTCGCATTGTCTCGATACTTTCTGAAGTCTGTTAGTTCCATAATTAATAATCTACGTTTGTACTGAATAATTCATCAAAATCCATATTGCTTTTTCTGATATCTCTTGCTAAATTATTTCTCATATTCCTAATTTTTATATCATTTTCAAAGCGTTCTAAATCGAATTCTACATCCCCCGTTGTTGCAAGGTTATAGTAGAGTTTTACTCCTACGTCCCCTCTTCTATGCTTGGAAAATACGATATAGCGCTCTGAGTAGATGTTTTTTGGATTATCAAGTCTCAATTCCATCATTGCTGAAATACTATGTTTTAATCGATTAGAACCAATAAAAGTGCCACTCTTGGTTACCTGCTGAATTGAGATGAATGTGGTATGTTTCTTTCTTAAATTAATCGCCTTGTTGTTTTTCTTCATTAAGGAGAGTAAATAACTCTCCGCTTCCTTCATCGTAATATCCTCCTCCTCTTTTATTATTCCTTGGAGCTCATAGAATGAATCGATTGCTATGATATCCCATCCCTGATGCACAATTTCCATAATTGTAGCCCAATTATGGGTGCTTTTCTCTTCGAATACCTGACTTTCAATGAATAGGATATTGATGAAGCTAAATTTAGGAAAGCGATGTACATATATCGCAAGATCAATTTCATTCATTTCTGCACTGATGAAAAGGATTCTTGCCTTACTATGTTTTTGCATTACGTTTGCAAGAAAATCAAGAAGAATAGTAGTCTTTCCAGTCCCTGGATCTCCGATAATCATATAGTGCACACCTTTTGGAAGACCGCTGTAAGACGACAGCAATGAATCCATTATTGTTCCCGATTCAAAGGTCTCAAATAGTGACTTATCAAAAGTCAAGTCGTGCATCCTTACTATCTTATCCATAGACATTGACTATTTTTTCTTTCTACTACGATTCTTTTCGGTAGGCTACAGCAATTCTTTATTTCTTTACTTTAATTATTTCATTGTGTGCTCACACGCTATTCCATCCCAACTACTAGGCTTACACGAAGTGTGGAAGCCTATTTCCACTTTTATTTCATCACAAAGGTACGAAGCACATATGCCAATTCTGGGCAGATGCTCATTCAAATGACACTCTCATGAATATTAATAATTGACTTTAGGTCAAAAGCGTTGGTATGATCGTGAAATGTTCCAATGTTTATCGTCTCTTTGAGCTTTTGAGAAAAGAGGGAGATGCCCAAATTGTTCTAGTAATGAGAGACTGTTTCACTATGTCACAAGAAGCTGGCACTTGGGGAAGACAAAGTATTGGTGTAGTTATGCGGTACAACAGCGGTACAAATATGGATTTAAACTCAACAAAACCTATGACGAATGAGTGTTTTAGGATAAATAAAAGGCACTCAAAATGAGTGCCTTAGTGATGTTTCGTGATGGGTGGTAATTGCTACCTACTTTCCGATGCAGAAGTTGGCGAAGATGGAGGAGAGGAGGGTGTCGGTGGTGACTTCGCCGATGACGGTACTGAGGGAGGTGGTGGCGGCACGTAGGTCTTGGGCAATCAGTTCGCCTGAGAGGTGGGCTTGGATGCCCTCTTCTACGGAGAGGAGGTGCTGAGCAGCCTCCCTAAGTGCTGTGGATTGTCGTAGGTTGATAGCCATTAATTGGTCGTCAGCCACTGCTAGGTCAGAGAAGTGGTGGTGAAGTAGTCCTTTTACCTGCTCTATGCCCTCACTTTTCATTGCACAGATGGGTAGGGTGGTGTTGATCTCTTGCTCTACTAGCCATCCTTTCAAGGCCTCAACCTGCTCCTTTGGGGCAATATCTATCTTATTGATGATGCCTACGATTTGCTGTTTAGAGGTTTGGGGTGCGATCCTATCTAGTACACTTTGCCATTCTACAGCCGTCTCAGTCGGATCAATCACCCAAAGGACTAGCTCCGTATTGGCAACCTTTTCAAGTGTCCTCTCAATCCCAATTTGCTCTATTGTGTCGGTTGTCTCTCGCAGTCCTGCCGTATCAACCAGTCTGAATTGCTGACCTTTTATATATATAGTGTCCTCAATCGTATCTCTTGTGGTGCCGTGAATATTTGAGACAATGGCACGCTCTTCATTAAGTAGCCCATTAAGAAGCGTTGATTTGCCTGCGTTGGTAGCTCCAACGATAGCAATGGGAATACCATTTTTGATCACGTCACTAGTAGCGTAGCTTTCGGCTAGCGACGAGACACTTTTTCGGATCTCTTGGCATTGGTTCAGCAGTTTATCTCTCGGGACAAACTCAACATCTTCCTCCGAAAAGTCCAGCTCCAATTCAATGAGGGAGGCCAAACGAATGAGTGGCTCTCTTAGCTCTTCAATCTTTTTGCGAAAAAGACCTCGCATCTGAGTAATAGAAAGGCGGAGAGCTGCTCTATTGGTGCTAGCAATCACATCTGCTACAGCTTCGGCTTGAGAAAGGTCGAGCTTGCCATTGGAGAGCGCCCGACGGGTAAATTCGCCTGGCTCCGCCATCCTCGCTCCCGCTTGAATCAATAGATCCAAGAGTAATTGGGAGATCAGAGGGTTGCCATGATACGTTATCTCCACTTGATCTTCGCCTGTATACGAATGTGGAGCCCTCATTACTAGGATGATACAGTCATCTATCCTACTTCCATCCTTGGGGTCGTATAGCCAACCATACTGAGCAGAGTAGGGAGCTGCGGTGAGTAGTGAAGTATCTTTTTTCGTAGCCCTAAACAGGCTATTGACTATCTCAATCGCCTTTGTCCCTGATACCTTAATGGTACTCTGTGCTCCCATGCCGTGTGGTGTGGCTACTGCACAGATTGTATCTTCGAAGTTATTGTGCTCCATTGGCTTCTACATATAGCATAAAGAATCCATCCATGGCGTCCACCTTTCCTCTCGCGAGGTACCCCAAAACGCCAGGATGAATTCAAAAATGTCTCTTATCTGTCCGCTATTGCGGTTCCCTCCTCAAAAACTAGAAGGGCGGTAGAATCACTTTTTGTTGCGATTACCGTAACGGCTACGGAACTTATCTACACGTCCAGCAGTATCCACAAGAGTGGCTACACCAGTATAGAATGGGTGTGAGCTACTTGATACCTCGACTTTAATTAGTGGATAAGTCACACCGTCAATCTCAATTTCTTCACGTGCATTGGCACATGAGCGAGTGATGAATGTCTCGTCATTTGACATATCCTTAAATACTACCTTACGATAGTTCTCAGGATGAATACCCTTCTTCATTATTATCTTATGCTTTAATTAGTTTCTGACTAATATTCTCTATTGGATTGCAAAGGTACATATAATACCATACATTTCCAAATATTTTACGCTTGCACTTCTCTTTTTTATCTTTGTATGAGAATCTCTTGGATCAGCGGAATAATATTCTCTCTTATTCTGATCGGGTTATTTCGATGCTCTCCTGGTACTGCGAAGGCGTGCGAGGAATCGAATAACTGGTCAAAGAGGGAACGATAGGAAAATAGCTCATCATTTTCAGCAAAAAGAGCCCACGTGTTTTTTACTTCAAAGGGCGAGGGCGCCAATGACTCTTCCAAGTGAATATACTTATCTATCTCGGTTTGAGTAGCATTGCCGAATTCTGGCAAATATAATAGCTCCGAGGGTTTCATGCAGGGGTTGATGACTATTCTAGGGCATCCCTTAATTCGTAGAGCGGTAAATCCTCCCATGCTAGAGCCGATGACTAAGTCAATTCCTTCATTATCCACCAGCATTTGTGCTTGATGGATATTTGCCAGCATATTTTCGAAGGAACTCAACTCATTGCTAAAGGCTGGAGCAAAAAGGGTAGCCCCCTCTCCTAGTTGCCTTTGAAGTTCGGTTGCTGTGGCACCAAAAGCCCCACCACTGTAGCCATGGATAAAGAGTATTCTCGGCTTTCTCATTTTCTTATATTGAGCACTTAAGTAACGGTACTCCTCCTCGTATTGCTGATGCTTCGTGAGATCTTTTTCGGTAGGGTTAGGAATTCGAGAAATATCTAAATTGTGCTCCAAGTCGTGGAGTTTCACTGCCGTTGCCACTGGGTGCTCTCCGATTGCTTTGATGTAGGTTTCTCTGGTGCCATACCGATGGCTGTTGAGCAGTTCGAGCACCGTCTTAAGCGTCTCCCGTGCTTCAGAAGGCAGTTTCTCGCCTGCAATCTCCTCAAGTCTCTGAAGAACCTCAGCAGTAGAGTGAGGCGTATCTTCACTCGCATCATGGAGGTATCCAGCTACTACCTCTAGCCAAGTCTCCCCCTTGCTAGCTACCGTCTGAAGGTGCCCTTCAAAATAATCCTTCCTAGCCTTATCGCACTGACCCTTGTGGAGTTGCTCTGCCAAGCGTCTGGCACTCTGGATAAATAATGAGTAGTTAATCATATAAACTCTCTTTGGATCTAATAATACCAATGGCAAATATACCGATAATAACGCTTAACCGTTCTGCTGTTGCCTTGATAAAGTATAAGACAAAGGTGGTAGAGGAGCCTATTCCTTTACCACCTTTGTCTTTTAATAAAGATGATCAGTTACTCTCTCATCATCTTATCAATGTCTATCACCTCATGTTGTTTCTTCTGCCTAACGTGGAACGCTTTGTAAAGGGCAGGTACTACGATGAGGGTGAGAAGGGTAGAGAGGGCCATTCCTCCGATGATTACCCAGACCATGCCAGTTCGTAGCTCGGCACCTGCTCCAGTAGCTAGTGCTACGGGGAGCATTCCGATAATCGTGGATAGTGCCGTCATAAGAATTGGGCGGGTACGAAGCTTCGCAGCCTGTATCACTGCCACATCTACTGCTAGCCCTTCTGCCATTGCCTCATTGGCGAAGTCTACTAATAGAATTGCATTTTTGGCTACCAATCCTATCAGCATTACCATTCCGAGCATCGCATAGATACTCATAGCTGTATTGCTGAGTGCTAGAGCAAGTAAAGCACCTACTACAGATAAAGGAATGGAGATCATCACCACGAGTGGGTCGGTCCAGTTATTGTAGAGGAGTACGAGTGATAAATAGATCAGCAAGAGTGAAAGCAGGATGGCGGTTTGGAGCACACTCATAGAGTCCGACATCTTCTTCATATCCCCCGTAGCTTGTACCTCGACCCCTTGAGGCATCTCCGCCTGCTCCAGTGCCTTCATAAATTGCTTTGCGATGGCCCCAGGCGATACCCCGTATGCCTGAGCACGTAGCGTGACAGAGCTATTGCGATTGAAGCGCTCCAGACGGCTGGGTCCAATGCCGAGGTGTATATCGGCAAACTGTGCTAACCGGATCTGGTCGCCACGACCATTGGTCAGCATCAGATTGGAGACATCGTCAATAGATTGGCGGGATGCTTTATCGGAGCGAATGTTGATAGCATACTCCTGCTCCCCTTGGGTGTATCTCAATTGGTCATTGCCTTGGAAATACATTTGCATCATCATACCTACGTTGTCGAGGGTGAGTCCGAGGTCCGCCATCTTGTCCCTCTGTACCTTCACTACCACTTCGGGTGTGGCGTTTTCAACCGACAAGGTGGGCTGTACTACACCTGGGATGCCCCTCATTATATTAAGGGCTTTATCGGCATAGGTAGCTACCGAATCCTTGTCGGATCCTGAGATAATGTACTCAACCGCTGCCTTGGAGACGGTGCCAGTCATGCTCACGCTATAGATATTGACTCGGGCGTCCACTAAGTGGTCAGATAGCGGTTTTCGGATCCGCTGGATATAGGCTTTGGTTCCCTCTTTCTGCTTTTTGAGTTTTACATTGAGCTCAGCCAAATAAGGAGTTCCTTTATTGCTCTGTGAATTGTCGCTGGTTTGCCCTACCATAGTCACCACTTTCTCCACTTCAGGGCGTTTCATAAACCAGATTTCCGCCTTCCGAACCAATCGGTTGGACTCTTCCATGGAGATATCCTTGGGCATCTCTAGTTGCACAATGCACTCACCTCGGTCCATATAGGGCTGGAACTCAAAGTTCACAAAGCCCAATGGGAAGAGTAGTAGCACGGAGCCCATTACACAGAGTACAATTACTAAGAGGAGCCACCTATGCGAGAGCCCCCACTGGGCGATAGAGGAAATGTGAGTAGCAAACTTGTCGATTCCATTTTCAAAACCATTGAGTAACCGTCCGAATGATTGCTCTTTATCCAGTTGCTTAATATTGCCAAAGCGAGAAGTAAGCAAAGGAACTAATGTAAGTGCGGCTAGTAGACTGAGGAGGATCGCAATAACGATGACCCCACAGAACTGTCGTAGAATATCGGAAACCAGTGTGTTTGTGAAGATGATAGGGAGAAAGACTGCCACCAGTACTAGGGTGACTGAAATAACGGTTAGCCCAATCTCGTTCATCGCATCAAAGGTGGCCTTGAAGCGATTTTTGCCCATCTCCATGTGTCGGTAGACGTTTTCAATCACCACAATAGCATCATCCACCAATACGCCGATCACGAGGGAGAGGGCTAGGAGCGACATCATATTGAGGGTAAAGCCAAATAGCTTCATTCCGATGAAGGAAGAGATGAGGGATACCGGCACTACCACCATCACGATGAGTGCATTCCGTACGTTGTGTAGGAAGAATAGAATCACAAGGGAAACCAGAAGCACTGCCAAAAGGAGGTCGGTGAGTACCGACTTGATGGCATTGCTGGTGAAGGTGGTGGTATCCTGTGCGACCTCTATTTGGAGTCCTTCGGTAGCATACTGGCTTTGAAGCCACTCTATCTGCTTATTGACCGCTTTACTCACTTCAATGGCATTGGCGTCGGACTGCTTTAGGATATTAATCAGAATAGCTTCTTGTCCGTTGACACGACCAATTTTTACAGGGTCTTTAGTGCCATCTGATACCTCTGCCACATCCTCCAAGCGAATCATGGCTCCATTGGCGGAGCGAATCACTATCTTACGTAGTTCATCAACCGAAGTAATCTTGCCCGATAACCGAACTGCCATCTGCGTGGAGGGGCTCTGTAGATATCCAGTAGGGAAGTCTAGGTTGGCACCTCGTATGGCACCTTGGACCATCATTGGGCTGATGCCGAGGTCGTGCATACGGTCTTGATTGAGATTGACCTGAATCTCGCGCTGTACACCACCCACAAGATCTACATTGGCCACTCCTCGGATATGAGAAAGGTCGGGGCGTACTCGTTTGTCCACCAAGTCAAATAGCTCTGTAGAGCCTATGTTGGCTTGTGCGGAGAGGATGAGGATTGGTTTTTCATCTACGGAGACTTTGGAGATTCGTGGGGAGAGGATATCACGTGGAAGCTCTGCCCGCTTGGCATTGAGACGATTTTGGGCTTCGGTCATTGCTTTATCAATGTCGGTGCCAAACTCAAAGGAGACCATAATCATCGACATTCCTTCAAAGGAGTAAGACTGTATATGGTCAATGCCCTCCATACTGGAGAGTGCCTCCTCGGATTTTTGAGTGAGGGAAAGCTCAACCTCGCTCGGAGAAGCCCCAGGGTATACGATCTGAACCGTGAGGATAGGTGGGGTGAACTTAGGCATCAGCTCCGCACTCAGGCTCTTGAAGCTCAGATATCCCAAAACGGCCAATAATATAAAAAGAACCGTAACGTATATGGGGCGTTTGATTGAAGTTTCAACTATTTTCATCGCCTTATTCGTTTAATTATTCTTTGATGCTTTTGACTGGGGCACCATCGGAGATGTTGATCAGTCCAGCTACTACTAGGCTATCGCCTTTTTGAAGCCCATCAAGGACCTCAATGTGATCTCCTACCGTGTTGCCGGCGGTGATGGCCTTTTGTAATGCCATACCGTTGCGTACAATGTAGACTTTTGCATCATTGATACTTCCGATGATGGCTTTACGAGGGATGAGTATGCCAGTTTGCTCCGATGCTCCTGCAAAGGAGATGGATACATACATGCCTGGGTGCAACCCCTGGGTGGCCTCTTTATCGAGCATCACATCTACGGGAAACGAAAGGGCTTGGTTGGCTTTGTCGCCGATCATGGAGATGTGCCCAGTGATCTCTCGGGTGGGGAAGAGTTCGCTCGTGAGGCGTACGCTCTGGCCTTTGGTGAGCTGAAGACGCTGTCGCTCGGTGACGTAACAAGAGACTTTGAGCTGGGAGTCGTCAACGATCTCAAAGAGCTTGGCACCTGGATTGAGGAAGCTCCCTACCTCTACGTAACTTTTGTAGACTTGGCCTGAGGTGGGGGCCACGACCGAAGCATCGGAATGGCGGCGACGAGCAGCAGTGTAACGCCCTTCGGTAGCGACCATCTGGGTATGCATAGCGGCTAGTTGCTGGTCGGAAACCCCTCCTTGTGCGTGTGCATTTTTGAAGCGTTGGTAGTCTCGCTGAGCTGCCTCAAAGGCTACCTTAGCCGACTCTGCATCGGCACCGAGGGTTTCGGCATCGATCTGCAGGAGCAATTGCCCCCTTGAAACTCTATCGCCTTCTTTCGCTCGAAGGGCAATGACACGCCCACCTATCGATGAAGTAAGGGTTTGGTCGTGAATGCCACGCACCAGTCCGTTGGCGGTGAAGTCTAGGGAGTAGGGGCGTTCGTTGACGATTTCTGTGCGAACTGCTACGGCTGTTTGGTCGAGTAGGATACCCTCTGTCTTGGCTGCAGTTCTTCTTTTATTGCCAATCAGGGTGAGCACGATGATCCCGATAACTACTATGATGACTATCGGGAGGAAAACTTTCTTTTTCATAAGAATATTTCGTTTTTAGTGGTTGTTTGTGATCATTTCCATGACTTCGCCATTGACTTTCTTTAAGTCTATGTAGGCTTTCATGTAGTCTCCTAAGGCGCTAGCATAGGAGAGCTGTGCCTGTATGAGGGATTGGGTGGCATTGAGTACGTCGGAGAGGGAGGCGAGGCCGGAGTCGAAGTTTTTCTGTGCTAGGTGGAATACCTCTTCGGCGAGGGCTTGGTTGTCTTTTTGTAGGGCGATGGTACTCTTGGTGTTTTGTAGCTTGAGGAGGGCATTTTGGCGTGCCATCTGTAGCGATTGCCCTAGCATCCGTAGATCCTCCTGTGCTTTGAGGAGGTCTATGTGGCTCTCCTTTACCTTGGCACTTCTCGAGAGTCCGCTGAAGATGGGGATTTTGAGATTGAGCCCCACCATGGCGGTGGGATAGCTATAGCTGTTACTACTCTTGAAGAGTTGGTCGCTCATCCTATTATATTGTAGGTTGAATATCAGGGTGAGAGTAGGAAGATACTCGTACTTCTTGGCTCTATTTTGTAGCTGGGCCATCTTTTCGCGTGCTAGTAATTGTCGGTAGGCGACTTGCTGCATGAGGTTGAAGGGTCTGAAGGTGTCGGCTTGGCTCTGACTGTCTACTAGTGAGAAGTCCATTGGCGGTAGCGAAATGGGTTGGTCGATATTCCATCCCATTTGTAACTTGAGTAGGTTTTTCTGTACCTCAAGGCCACTTTCAATAGCCGCTTTTTGCGTCTTTAGGTTGGTGAGATTGACCCGTACTCGGTCTACGTCGATACGCTTGACGAGGCCGTTGGCGTAGTTGACCTCCATCATTTTCAGCATCTTCTCTACAAGGTCTACACTTCTCCCCATCTGCTGTACGGCATAGTCTGTTACCTGAATGCCGTAGAATAGGGTGGCGGTCTTGGCCACTACCTCTTCCTCTGTAGCTTCAGCACCAAGTGCAGCCATCTCTTGGGATACCTTGGCGATGTCGAGGGCGTTGAAGAGTGGCATATTGAGTATCTGCTGGCTAAGGGCCACTCCTGCATTGGCCGTGTACTTTGTGCCCATCTCCACGGTCATGTACTGCGATGCATTGGGGTCGCGCATCTTCTCTGGGAGCATATTATTCATGAAGTTGGGCATCACAAACTTTGCCTTCTTTAGGTTGTCGTTGATGCCGGCAGAACCATTGATTTGCGGAAGAAGGGCTCCGAGCACCTCTTGGCGGGCTAGCTTTGCCTTTTGCTGCTCGTAAGCAGACTTCTGGATGTCGCTATTGTGCTGCAGCGCATATTCCAGGCAGTCGGATAGCGTGTAGACCTCTTGGGCAGTGGCTTGTGTGGTCATCAGAAGTAGGGCGGTGTACACAATCCACTTTCTCATCTTGCCAATTGAGGCGAAGGTGTCTGTGAATCGACCACCATCAGCATAAATGTTTTTGGATAGATACATGGTTGTGTGTTATTATTGTGTTGGTTGTTAGTTTTTATTCTTTGAGGAGCGCCCTTAGATAATACTTTATAATGTTGGCAAAGTATTCTTCCGAATAGGGGAGGCGACTACTGGTGACGGAGTGGATGTAAAATCCAAATATGGAGTAGGCCATATACTCACAGACGAAAGAAATGTCGATATCTGGGCGATAAACCCCTTCCTGGATCCCTTGCTGGAGGTTATTGGCCATTTTCTCCCGGAATAAATTGGAGCCCATAATGTGTCCGAGCATCGCTTGGTTGGGGTTGCTCTGCATGAGGTCGGAGAAAAATATGGGATTGAGCTCGGTAAATAGGTCGTCGAGCTGATTGAAACAGCGTATGACGCTCTCTTTGGCACTTATATCGGGATTATCTAGATCTTTCAATGCGGTCTTGAAGTCTTCAGAGATCGCCTGGACGCACTCTTTAAGTAGTTCATCTTTAGAGCTGAAGTTATTGTACAGGGTTTTCTTGGTGATGCCCATCTTCGTCGCCATCTCATCTAGGGAAAGTCTGAAGCCTTCTTGCTTTAGGATCTCTATTGCTTTTCCGATATATTGTTTTTTGCGGTCGGTACTCATATAGTTGGTTGTTTTTAGTATGATTCGTTGTATCTTGGGACAAAGATACACTTTTTCTACTATAATAGTGTAATTTGTGCATATTTGTTTCTTTCTTGACTCTAATATTTTTGTAATAGGCATATAATCAATTGGTTATAGGAGTGTTAAAATTAGGCTTTTGTTGGGTTTTGCGAAGAAAAAGACGGGTATTATTGTTTTTCGCCATATTATTGCCGCCAAATGGTGCGGATAGGGATTATTTGGAGAATGTTGCACGAAGTGCCATTCTCGCACATTTGCTTCAAAATGTGCTGAGACTTTGAACGAAGGATGAGATGCAAGGCGCTGAGGGTGAGGGCGCTGGGAGCGTACTCACGTACGTGACCGAGCCCGAATCCCGAAAGTAACGCCGCAGATCGCCTTCGTGCAATAGTCTCATTTGGGGCGTTTGTAACCTATTGATAATGAGTGCTGTATTTTGGCGTTAGTTGAGTTGCAACTAAGCAATTGCTTTGTTGCATCTCGTCGTTTGCTTAGTTGCAACTCGCCGATTGCTTAGTTGCAACTCAACTTTTGGCCTGCTCAGCTCTTAGATTTTTGGGGAAGTTATCGGGGGATAGCTTCTATCTAATTTAAGTAAATAGGTGCTTTCTTATTTAGAAATTGGTAAGATTGAGGTGATAATTAGATTAGTTATGAAAATATTATATATATTTGTAGGTAGTAATAGTTGCATTATTAATATTATGACGGAGAACGAATTTAGATTATTATTTGATACCAATCCTAAGAATCTGCAGTATAAGCGACAGATTGTGGAGTATCTAGTGGATAATGGTCCTGAGACCTTGCCGGTATTGGCTCGCTTCTTGGGGGTGAGTGTGCCGACGATCAGTAAGCTGGTGGGGGAGCTGGTGGATCATGGGCTCTTGCGTAATTTTGGTAAGCTGGAGGCCTCTACCGGTCGGCACCCCTTTCTATTTGGGCTGACCGATAAGGACTTTTACTTCCTAGGGGTGGACTTTTCTTCCGAGCATATTAGCTTTGTACTGATGGACTTCTCGGGTAATCAGGTGCACTCCCAGATGGATATCCCCTTTAGGTTTGCCAATACAAAGGAGTGCCTCAATACTATTTGCAATGAAGTCAATAATTATATGGATCACGAAATAGATGTGCCACGTCACTCTATTGTGAGCATCGGTATCAATATTTTGGGCCGTCTCAATCCACATACTGGCTATAGCTATACCTACTTCAATTTTGAAGGGACTCCTCTCGCCACCTATTTTACTAATACCTTCGGCATCCCTACATTTATCGATAACGACTCGCGTGCTGCTGCATACGGGGAGTACATGCTGCATTATCGGCAGAAGGGGGAGAATCTGCTCTTCGTGCATGCTACGTGGGGGCTTGGTCTAGGCATCATTATCAATGGTGAGCCCTATGCGGGAAAGTCGGGCTTTAGTGGAGAGTTTGGGCATACCCATTGCTATGAGAATGAAGTGATTTGCCATTGCGGGAAGAAGGGTTGCTTGGAGACTGAAGCCTCTGGACGTGCTATGCACCGTAAGTTTATTGAGCGTGTGAAGCAGGGTGACCGCTCTATCATCACAGATAGTGGAAAGAAGATTGAGGATATCACGCTGGATGACCTGATTGAGGCGACGCTGAAGGAGGATATGCTCTGTATTGAGATTCTGGAGGAGGTGGGTGAGCAGCTAGGCTTGCACCTTGCCAATCTCATCAATATCTTCAATCCTCACGTGGTGGTAATAGGTGGACCGCTGGCACAGGTGGGTGACTACCTTATCCACCCCATCCATAGTGCTATACGCAAGTATTCGCTTAATATGGTGAATCAAGATACGGAGCTGAAGCAGTCGATACTTCTCCACTATGCTGGTGTGATGGGGGCTTGTATGCTAGCAAGGAAAAAGGCAATCGCCTCCCTCACCGACTGACCTAGTCTCTTTCCATAAAACAAAGGTCGTTCAAAGCGTTGGCTCTGGACGACCTTCATTTATTCTTAGTTTCATCTACTCTGCAGTTTTCTTGATGCGGGCGAGGTAGCAGGAGCGACAGAGGCAGGCGTATTCTTTCATCGCCCCGAGTACCACTACGCGGTCGTCATCGCCAAGGCGGTAGGAGAAGTTGGCGGGGGCGCCACAGTCCATACAGACGGCATGTACCTTGGTGACCCTATCGGCGATACTCATTAGGGCAGGCATTGGCCCGAAGGGACGGCGCATAAAGTCCATATCGAGCCCTGAGACGATCACCCGAATGCCATTATCCGACAATTTCTGACAAACGTCTATGATGCCGTCATCCATAAACTGAGCTTCATCTATGCCCACCACATCTGCATCCTTAATTAGGTCTAGCATTTGTGCTGAGTTGGAAATGGGGATGCTTGGAATGGAGTTTTTGTCGTGACTTACCACATTAGTTGCGTGGTAGCGGGTGTCGGTGACCGGCTTGAACACCACTACCTTGAGCCGTGCGATGAGTGCCCTCTTGATGCGTCGCATCAGCTCCTCCGTTTTGCCCGAAAACATTGAGCCACAGATTACCTCTAGCACTCCTGTGCGTACCCCTTGCTGGTGGTACCCTTCTGTGAATTGATCGTCTAGTGTCATATCTTATCAGATTATTCTTTACGTAGTTTGGCAAATTTGAGAATCAACTGGCGAACTGAGCCATCCTCCAATCGTACACTCACTTTACTCCCCATAATCGAAGTATCCACAAAACCAAGGATTTCACACCTTCCTAGGTGGTTGTGATAGACGATGTCGCCTTTCTTTAGGTCGGTATCGGCTGCGGTATCTGTGAGCACCTCATCTTCTCTTCCACTTGGACCATCACTACCTATCTGCCGACTATGCTTGATGCGAGTCATCCGTTTCGGAGCTGAAGGTGTAGGGGGAAGGTCTCGATGCAATTGCTGTAGCTTTTCAATGGCTTTCTGCATCACTCCTCCCGAAACGATTCCAGAATTATCCTTCACATACTTCGGGTCGAGCTCTCTGAGGAAGCGGCTTGGCATAGCCATATTGGTTTGCCCATTTACCATCCTCTCCCTTGCATAGCTCAGGGTACAGTGTTCTTTCGCACGTGTAATTGCCACGTAGAGTAGGCGACGCTCCTCCTCAATATCAGCTATACCAGTGCTTCTATTACTTGGAATTATACCCTCCTCTAGTCCCACACAAAATATATGGTCAAATTCAAGGCCTTTGGAGGCGTGCATGGTCATCAGAGTCACCTTTGGGGTGTCGTCGTCTTCAGTGTCTTGGTCGGTATAAAGCGTCATCTCCCTTACAAAGTCCTCAAGAGAAGGCTCCTCATCGTCCTGTTCCAATTTCCTTCGGGTAATAAAATCATCTAGGGCACTTACCAGCTCCGCAATGTTGTCCATTCTAGACTGTCCCTCTACGCTCCCATCATTGTACATAGCCTTTAGCCCTGTTAGTTCAATGACCTTCTGGAGATAGGGGATTGGAGCTAGATCATCAGCTAGACTTGTAATCACCTCTATCAGCTCCACGAAAGCACTTAGCTTGCTGATCCCTGCACCTCGCACCACACCTGAGAGTTGCTCTGGACTTTTGGCGGTGCTCATCAGAGACAACCCCTTTTCATTGGCCACTTTAGCTATGCCTTCAAAGGTCACCGCCCCGATCCCTCTTGCCGGCACATTGTAGACCCTTCGGAAGGCCTCATCATCATCAGGATTGATCACCAACCTTAGATAAGCGAGTAAATCCTTCACCTCCTTTCTATCGAAAAAGGAGAGCCCACCGTATATGCGGGTGGGGATGCTAAACATCTTGAGATACTGCTCTAGCAATCTACTCTGTGCATTGGTGCGATACAGAATGGCAATATCCTCAGGGTTGGTATCTGAATGGATGAGTTGATTGACTTGTGCCGCCACCTGCTGCGCCTCCATAGGGGCATTAAACGACTCAAAAAGCAGTGATTTCTCACCTTTACCAGCTACTGCCTCTACCACCTTAGGGATCCGCTTTTCATTTTTGGCGATCAACCCATTAGCTAGCTCGACAATATTGCCAGTCGAGCGGTAATTCTTGGTGAGCTTAAATAGCTTAGCCCCTGGGAAGGTAGTTTGGAAGTTGATGATATTATCTATCACCGCCCCTCTAAAAGAGTAAATACTCTGAGCATCATCACCCACTACCATCAGCTCCGTAGAAGGTCCTTTGAGTTGCTGAACAATCTTATGCTGAACCCTATTAGTATCTTGGTACTCATCGATGAGAATGTACCTAAACCTCTCATGGAAGGTGGCTTTTACATCTTCATGTTGTTGCAGCAGTCGAAGCATATTCAGCAGAAGGTCATCAAAGTCCATTGCATTAGCTCGTTGGCACCTCGCCTCGTACTCCCGATATATTTTGGGCAATGCGGGTACGCTTTTTCGGAGGTCATGCCTATGGGTTACCATCTCATCTGCTAGGTCTCTAGGCGAAAGCCCACTATTTTTAGCATTAGAGATCTCCGCCTGAATGTAGCTGGGCTTGTACATCTTTTCATCTAGTTGGAGCTCTTTCACGATCATCTTCACCAAAGACTTAGAGTCGGTGGTATCATAGATTGTATACGAATGATTGTACCCTAAGCGGTCGGCATAGCTCCTCAAAAAGCGAGCAAATACCGAGTGAAACGTCCCCATAGTGATCAATCCTGCCACCGGGCCTCCTACCAGTGTGCCGATACGCTCTCGCATCTCCCGAGCTGCTTTATTGGTAAAGGTGAGTGCTAATATCTGGAACGGAGCCACCCCTTCGGTAAGGAGGTAAGCGATCTTTGTGGTGAGCACCCTCGTTTTGCCCGACCCAGCACCTGCCAGTATCAAGCTATCAGAGCCGCTATGGACTACCGCCTCCTTTTGCTCAGGATTGAGCTCCTTAAGTAGTTCTTCTCTATTCATTTTGCTTTAATTCATCCCTTAAGAAAGGAGTGGTATACCCCTTATCTTGTGCGATCATCTCTTCTGGAGTTCCTTCAAAAACAATGCGACCTCCCTTTTCGCCTCCCTCAGGACCTATCTCAATGATATGATCCGCCACTTTGATGACATCTAGATTGTGCTCAATGATCACTACCGTATTGCATTTGTCTACCAATTTCTGAAGAATATTCATCAGTACCCGGATATCCTCAAAATGAAGTCCTGTAGTGGGTTCATCGAGGAAGTAAACCGTCTTCCCCGTATCCCGCTTCATCAATTCTGTGGCGAGCTTTACCCGCTGTGCCTCCCCACCAGATAGCGTATTGCTCGACTGTCCTAGCTTGATGTAGCCCAGCCCCACATCTTGTAGAGCCTTTATCTTCCGTAGGATATTTGGCTGGGTGTCGAAAAACTCTACCGCCATATTCACTGTCATATCCAGTACATCGGCGATTGATTTTCCTTTGTACCTCACCTCCAACGTCTCCCGATTATAGCGACGCCCTTTACACGTCTCGCACGGCACATAGACATCGGGTAGGAAGTTCATCTCAATCTTTTTATAACCATTGCCTTTGCAGGTCTCACATCGTCCACCCTTCACATTAAATGAGAAACGCCCTGGCTTATAGGCACGAATCTTGCTCTCCGGCATCTCCACAAAGAGATTGCGGATATCTGTAAACACCCCCGTATAGGTCGCAGGATTGCTTCGTGGCATCTTTCCAATGGGTGATTGATCTACCTGCACCACCTTATCTACCTCTTCAATCCCCTCAATTGTTTTATAGGGTAGGGGTTCCTCCAAAGAGCGATAAAAGTGCTTGGAGAGGGCTGGGTAAAGGGTGTCATTGATGTAGGTTGACTTCCCGCTCCCCGATACTCCCGTCACCAGTACTAGTTTTCCTAATGGAATCTCTAGCGTATCCCCTTTCAGGTTATTCCCAGTGGCGCCAATCAATCGGAGCGAACTTCCTTTCCCCTTTCTCCGACTAGTGGGCACCTCTATAGCCTTGGTGCCATTAAGATACTGTGCTGTAAGGGTGTCCGCCTTGAGCATCTCCTTTGGCGTGCCACTATAGATTACCTTTCCACCCTTGCGTCCAGCTCCAGGACCCATGTCTACGATGTAGTCTGCTGCCAGCATCATATCCTTATCGTGCTCTACCACGATCAGCGAATTGCCTTGATCCCGAAGTCGTTTTAGTGATTCTATCAGCCTTGTATTATCTCTCTGGTGCAGGCCGATGCTCGGCTCATCTAGAATATAAAGCACATTCACCAGCTTACTTCCTAGCTGTGTGGCCAGCCTAATTCTCTGCATCTCTCCGCCCGAAAGCGAACCAGTGGTACGATTAAGTGTGAGGTAGTCCAATCCCATCTCCAGTAGAAACTCCAGGCGGCTCACTATCTCTTTGATAATCTCCTTCGCCACCACCTTTTTCCGCTTCTCAATCTTGTCGGAGACCCCCTTGATCCACTCTAGTAGCTTAGGAAGCGACCAATTACAAACCTCAGAAATATCGTGCCCATCAATCTTAAAAGAGAGTGCTACCTTATTAAGTCGCTTACCTCCGCAAGATGGACAACACTTGTAAGTACTAAACTGATTGGCCCACTTACGTATTTTGCTCGATTCCTCCTCGTCTGCTAAAGCCCTGAGATAGGCAATCAGCCCATCATACGAAAAGAGACGCTCCACCTTACCTGTTGCCTCCACTTTGTGCTTGAGAGGATAGTCTACACCATTCATAATATCATCCATCAGCTCCTCTGGAAACTCCTTAATCGGGTCATTGATGGTGAAACCGTGGTGCTCAGTGATCGCCTCTAGTTGCTTAAATATCATATTGGGCTTAAAGTTGCCCAATGGAGCCAGTCCTCCCTGACGAATGGTTCGAGAGGGGTCGGGGATGATCTTTGTCATATCAGGAGCCGGAACCTCCCCAATGCCCTTACACTTGGGGCAAGCTCCCTGGGGTGAGTTAAAGGAAAAGGTATGTGGTGCTGGCTCTTCAAAGCTTTCGCCCGTCTCGGCATCCATCAATTGCTTACTGTAAAATAGGGGCTCCTCTGTAGATTGATACTTCTGAACCATCACGACGCCTTTTCCAAGATGAAGTGCCACTCGAAGTGCCTCCTTTAACCGAGAAAGCGACTCTTCATTCTCTTGTAGAGCCAACTTATCAATAAGCACCTCTACCCTATGGTTTTGGTATCGTGCTAATGCCAGTCCGGGTTTCAGCTCCAGCATCTCTCCGTCGGCACGAACATAGAGATAGCCCTTTCGTCGCATACTCTCCAGAAGCTCCCGGTAGTGCCCTTTTCGATCCCGCACTATCGGGGCAAATATTTGGATGCGTTGGTTGTTGAAGTCCCTACATACCATAGCGAAGATTTGCTCCTCATTGTGGCTGACCATCGCCTTGCCCCCTTTGCTATAAGCGGTAGCGGTGCGTGCATAGAGCAGTCGCAAAAAGTCATAGATTTCTGTCGTGGTGCCTATGGTACTCCTTGGGTTCTTGACAGTGGTCTTTTGCTCGATGGAGATAACAGGCGAGAGCCCAATGATTTGGTCTACGTCTGGACGTTCGAGATTACCGAGGAAGCCTCTTGCGTATGCCGAAAAGGTCTCAATATAACGTCTGTTCCCCTCCGCATATATGGTGTCAAATGCAAGCGACGACTTTCCACTACCACTCAAGCCTGTGACTACAGCAAGTGAATGGCGAGGAATCTCTACATCTATATCTTTGAGATTGTGTTCGCGAGCCCCCAGCACCACCAATTGTTGCTCTTGTGACTGGCTATTTATATTATTATTCTTGTCCATTTTTACTACCCTATATGACTTGCAAACTTAACCATTTTATTTGAGGTGTTCATCTAAAATAATAGATGGGGTCAGCAGATTCTCCTTGCGGGTTAGCCCCCTTGTCAAGAACAAGACAATTACATGGGTAGATCGCCATCTCAATGTGCCTCCATAAAACCTCCATGCTAGTAGGGAAAAGTTGAGATGCAACTAAGCAATCGGCAAGTTGCAACTAAGCATTTGCCGAGTTGCATCTCGCCGATTGCTTAGTTGCATCTCGGTTGACGCTAATATATAGTGTTGAATTTCAATTGATTGTAAAAGGAGTCTCAAAGACCCTTTTTTAGCCTGATTCTTCATCTTATTTTGCAGCTTGAAATCCTGAAAAGTAGGGCGCCTCGTGTGGGGGTAAAGTATATGATTACAATGCCACAGTTGCTAAAATGCGAAGAGGCATATTACCTTCCATGAGACTGTTGCACGAAGGCGATCTGCGGCGTTGCTATCGGAATTCGGGTTCGGTCACGTACGTGAGTACGCTCCCTTCACCCTCATCCTCAGCGCCTTGCATCTCATCCTTCGTGCAAATTCTCTTCCTTCATTTTGACCCGATCATAAAAATAGAGGAGCAAAGGGAGATAATGAACTCCCTTTGCTCCTCTAAATATGCTTATTAAGTCTTACTCTTGCTCTAGGCGAAGAGTCTCAGTTGTCTGGTCACAAACCTCGCTAGGTCCAAAATATTGGATCGGTCCTGGATAGACAAAGCAGGTCTCGTGAGCCCACTTATCACGATACTGTTCAAAGGTCTTGAAAGGCTTGCCCTCAAGTTCTACCAGTGCCTTGCGGATAACAGGCTTCATGGAACCGTGGCGGCGCTCCATATTCATCATCATAGTGATAGGAATACCACCAGCCTTCCACTCTGCTGCAGGGCGAGTAGTATTGCGGATAGAGCTCATATAGCCCGTCTTGCCTGCTGCAATCAATTGAGCTGCATTGGAGCCAAGGCTATAGCAGTAGTCGGCATCAAAGTTGGATGGAGCAGCACAACGACCTTCGTACCCGAAGAAGTGACGCTGGATGCTAAATTTGCCAACATACTTACCCTCTGCTTTCCACTCCTTGAGCTTCTCCTTAACCATTTCGGCAAGGAGTTTCTCAGTCTCAATCAAAGATACCTGGACATTGCCGTGAGGGTCACGGTCTAGGGTAAGCTGGCGTGCTACATCCTCTGGCAGTGACTTGAAGACCTTGCTATTCTCTGCAGAAAGGCGGTCTATTACAAACTCTCTCTGAGCCTCCTTATTTAGCTTGGCAAATGCATCGCCCTCATGGGCTAATAGATCATTGAGCTCGGCAATGAGGGCATTCATTGCTGGAATAAACTCAATCAAACCCTCAGGGATCAATACCGTACCGAAATTAAGACCTTCTTTCGCTCTATCAGCTACGATCTGAGCAATATAGGTGACGATATCATCAAGACTTTGTTCCTTTGCCAGTACCTCCTCAGAGACGATGCAGATATTAGGCTGGGTTTGAAGAGCACACTCCAAAGCAATATGCGAAGCGGAGCGACCCATCAACTTGATGAAGTGCCAATACTTACGTGCAGAGTTGCAGTCTCTCTGGATATTGCCAATCAATTCAGAGTAGACCTTAGTGGCGGTATCAAAACCAAAGGAGCTCTCAATCTGCTCATTCTTAAGGTCGCCATCAATAGTCTTTGGGCAACCCAATACCTGTACACCAGCATTGATCTTCTTGTAGTACTCTGCCAAAACGCATGCATTGGTGTTGGAGTCGTCACCACCGATAATGACGAGTGCCTGGATATCTAGCTTACGAAGGATGATTAGACCCTTATCAAACTGCTCCTCAGTCTCAAGCTTGGTACGACCAGAGCCGATGATATCAAAACCACCAGTATTGCGGTACTCATCCATAATTTCGCTGGTGATCTCCATATACTTATGGTCGATAAGTCCGGCAGGACCCATCAGGAAGCCATAGAGCCGGCTATCCTTATTTATCTTCTTGAGACCGTCAAAGATACCTGCAATCACATTGTGGCCGCCAGGAGCTTGACCACCTGATAGGATCACGCCGACGTTGATTGGCTTGGTGTGCAATGGCGCATCTCCCTTTTTAAACGCAATAGTAGGAAGTCCGTAGGTATTTGGGAAGAGTTGCTTAATCTCCTCTTGGTCATCTACTGAGTGGGTAGGATTACCCTCTACTACCTTTACATTGCCCTTTAGTGCATTGGGAAGTTTAGGCTCATATTTTGAGCGAGCCTTTTGAAGTGGACTAATTGTTCTCATCTTTCTTATCTAAATTATATAGTTGAATAACCTATCTATCTCTATGAAAGTCGAAGCGCTTCGGCTCTCTATCTCTGCTTCGAGTGCCTGGGCGTTTTTGGTCATTGGTACGGACAAATATCAGCATCAATGCTAGATTAACCACCAAAATCAAGGTGCAACCCCCAAAGAGTAGCCCCTTGGCGCCTGGTAGTAGTACAAAGAAGAGTATACTACCTATCAGACACAATACAATCAGCACAAGAAGTGTCCGCTTAAAACCTTTCCAAAATCCAGCAGATGGTGCCATAACCTTACTTATAAACTATTTTAATTATCGGCTTACTTTACAAAGATACTCATTTATCGCCAATAAACCGCTATTTAATAGGTAATTTAGGACCGTTATAAAGAGACGTTTTTGTGGTGGTTGCTACTTTTTTGTATCTTTGAAGAAGAGGTATGGGAGTGATGAAATATACTATATAATATAGGAGTGCGAGAAGAAGATGGAACGGATTTTAGTAACAGGTGGTGAGGAGCTATTGGCTCGACACTTTGAGAGGATGTATCGTGGGGTCTATGATGTACGACTGCTTTGTCGGTGTCCTTCAAGAGCTGGTGAGTTTTATTGGAATCCTCTACGTGACGAGCTAGACCCGGCCGCTTTAGAGGGGGTGAATCATATAGTACATACGGCTGGTATAGCTGGCGTGGGAAGTCGCCTAGACCTTAGAGGTAGGGATCGCTTGTGGCGTGAGCGTGTGGGAGGTGCCGCTTTGATCGGGCGTCATCTATTGGCTAGTGGTGCTCAGCTTGAGAGCTTCGTAAACGTTTCTTCTACAGCTATATATGGAAGTGGCCTAGACCCATACATTCACACTGAAGCATCACCTGTCGGGAGTGGTTTCCTTGCCGGTCTCTATGTAGGTGGTGAGGAGGAAGCGTATCTACTTGAGGCCGAAGCATTGGCTAAGAGGTGGGTATCGCTTAGAATGGGAGAGGTGCTTTGTGGTTATGGCGGAGTGCTACCATATATGGCCGTTGGTGGTAATTATGGACTTGCCCTACTGTGTGGCATAGGTCAACAGCTAGTGCCTTGGGTGCATGTGAGTGATGCCATGAGGTCTATTTGGCTAGCTATTGAAAACCGTGAGATGCGTGGGGTGTACAATGTCGTTGCTCCAGAATGGGTTAGTTATCGGGAGATAGCTACACTATCGGCTCAGATGAAGAGTGGACGCTCACTCCCTTTACCTATCCCTCGTGGTGTATGGCGTGCTGCTGTCGGGGCTTGGGGCGGTCCACTGATGCATAGCCAGAGGGTCGCTTCTGAGCGGATTGAGGAGCTGGGTTTTGACTACTTATATCCAGATATTTCTGGAGCATTGCAACATATTTATGGGGAATAATGAAGGATTGGGAAAGCTTTACCTAATCCCCATAGAGCTGGGTAATGTGGAGGTAGAGCAGTATCAACCACAGCGGACATTGGAGCTCCTTGGTCGACTTCGCTATTATGTGGTGGAAAATGCTCGGACTGCTCGAAGATATTTGTCCCGGTCGGTGCCAGGGCTAGATATTTCCTCTTTGACAATCTATGAGCTAGATAAGCATCAAGGGTATTCCTATCCTCGGGAGGAGGTTATGGAACTACTTCGTCAGGGTGAAGATGTGGGAGTGATGAGTGAGGCAGGTTGCCCTGGGGTAGCCGACCCTGGTCACCGTGTCGTGATTGATTGCCACCGTGCTGGTATGCGAGTGGTTCCCTTGGTAGGACCTTCGTCTATCTTACTTTCTCTAATGGCTTCTGGATTTAATGGTCAATATTTTACCTTTTATGGTTATCTCCCACATGACCGTGCCTCACGGCGTCAGCAGCTACTAGAGTGCCAACGTCGTGTGCTGGATAAGGGAGAAACACAGATATTTATTGAAGCACCTTATCGGAATGACCAATTGATAAGAGAGCTGTGCGACCTTCTCTCCCCAACGCTGTGCCTTTCTGTGGCTGTGGACTTGACTACAAGTGAGGAGGAAATCACCACTTTGCCACTTTCGATTTGGTCAAAGCGTCTAAAGGGTGGTCTTTCTTACCACAAGCGCCCTGCAATCTTTTTGCTAGGTAGGGAAGACGACTAATCGACTCCTCTAATTAGTAGCTTTTATTTATCGGATTATATTGTGAGAAGAGATGATGATTAAGGTGTATGATGATTCTGCAACGCCAGAGAGGGTGCTTGCAACGCTATCTGAGGCTTTGGGTCGTGGAGAGCTTTTGATTCTTCCTACCGACACTCGATACAGCTTGTGTGGTGACGCACTCAATCAAGTGTGTGTAAAGGAATTAGCCCGAATAAAGGGAGTTGAAGTAGAGCGTACTACCTTTTCACTCCTCTTGAGCAATCTCTCACAGGTTAGTGAGTATGCTCGTATGGATGATTCAGCTTTTCGACTTATGCGTCGCAATTGTCCAGGTCCCTTTACCTTTGTTTTACCAACGGGGCACAACCTTCCACGGCTTTATCGTGGGCGTAAGGAGGTGGGGATTCGCATCCCTAGACATCGCTTTGTGAGAGATCTTGTCGACTATTTCGGTCATCCATTAACTGGTTTTTCTCTACCTTTAGATCGAGATAGTACTGATGATGAAGCTTATGGTTATGACCCAAGTCTGATGGAAGAACAGTGGGGTAATGAGGTGGCTTATGTGGTAGATGGAGGAATAGGGCAGCTTGTAGATAGCACTGTGGTCTCTTGCCTTCAAGAACCATTTGAGGTGATAAGAGAAGGAGTAGAAGTGCTTAAATAATATAGAATATGGCTTAATTAAGATATAAAATAGATTAAAACGGCACCCTTCCTAAAAATATTCATCTAAATACTTGCATAAGTAAGAAATATCTCTTATCTTTGCACCGTGTTTTTCATAGTATTAGATTTTAGGTTAATATTAAGATTGAAGGTTGTCGTGAGACAGCCTTTTTCTTTTTTATAGTAGTGGTATGATAAGTGAGGGGATTTACAATGACTATGGAAGCTATCTAAGAAGTGTTTTTCCTGATTTTAAGGTGCAAAAGCTTTCGGTGAATGTAGGCTTGACTTGCCCCAATCGTGATGGCACAAAGGGTAGGGGAGGCTGTACCTATTGTATTAATAGCTCTTTCAGCCCTAGCTATGTGGGTAAAGGGGGTGTAGCTGAGCAGTTGGAGGCTGGAAAACATTTTTTCGGACGTAAGTACCCTAATATGAAATACCTTGCTTACTTCCAATCTTACACCAATACCTATTCTTCTTTGGATCACCTTGTGGCTCTATATGAGGAGGCCTTGGCTTCCCCTGATGTGGTAGGTCTTGTAGTGGCAACGCGACCCGACTGCGTTGATGAGGAGGTGTTAGATTGTCTTGCTGAAGTAAATCAGCGGACATTTGTGGCAATTGAATATGGGGTGGAGAGTACACTCGATAAGACGCTTGAAAGCGTCCATCGTGGTCATACATTTGCGGAGGCTGAAAAGGCGATTCATGATACTGCTACACGGGGTATTACAGTAGGGGCACACCTTATTATAGGATTACCTGGTGAGGCTTATTCCGACTTTGAGTTGCACATTGATCGCCTCGCCTCTCTCCCCATCACTACGCTTAAGATGCACCAGTTACAGATCCTCAAGGGGACGATTATGGCTCATCAATATAGGAGTAATCCTGAGACATTTAGACTTTTCACACCCGAGGAGTATGTAGATGTGATTTGTAGACTACTACGGAGACTGCCAAGAAGGATATATCTTGATCGCTTCGTTTCCCAATCCCCTCCTGAGCTATTGATTGCTCCTAAGTGGGGGTGGAAAAACTACCAATTTGTACACCTTATAGAACGAAGAATGCGTGAAAATGGGTGGCAACAAGGCGACCTTTTCCTTTAGTAGTTGGAGGCGAGCATTTCATCAACGAGGACGAGACTGGTCATCGCTTCAATGATGGGAAGAACGCGGGGAAATACGGAGGCGTCGTGGCGCCCATTAATCGTGATTTCTGTCGGTTCGCCCGAGGCAGTGACGGTCTGCTGTGGTAGTGCAATGGAAGGGATCGGTTTGAAGGCAGCTCGGAAGTGGAGCTGAGCTCCTGTGGAGATACCGCCCAAGACGCCGCCAGAGTGGTTGGAGGTCATCTTGATTGATCCCTTCTCTGAGGTGAATGAATCATTGGCCTGTGATCCTCTCATAGCTGCCAATTCAAAACCATCTCCCATCTCAAAACCTTTGCAGGCATTGATGCCGAGCATTGCCTCTGCTAGTCGGGCATCGAGTTTGCTGTAGAGAGGGCTCCCCCAACCGGCAGTTACCCCCTCTACCACTACGGTAGCGATTCCGCCAAGGGTATCTCCCTCTTGTCTCACCTTTGTGAGGAGTTGGTACATCTCTTGATCCACTTGAGGGTCTGGACAGCCCACTATACCTAGCTCCTCCCATTGATATTGGTAGTGAGTTGGGAGTTTGATTTCCCCTATCTGCGAGGTAAAGGCCCTAAGCCTTACTCCCCGATCGCGAAGCAATTGGTAGGCGATCGCACCTGCTACTACACGCACCACCGACTCTCTGGCACTTGCCCTTCCGCCTCCTCTGTGGTCACGGATACCATATTTCATCTGATAGGTAAAATCGGCATGCGAGGGACGATATACCTCTTTGAGAGCATCATAGTCGCCACTTCTTTTCTGTTGGTTGGGCAGAAGAAACGCAATGGGTGTGCCTGTTGTTTTTCCCTCCATTAAGCCTGAGATAAACTCTGGCTGATCGGCTTCTGTGCGCGGGGTGCTGACCCCTGCCAAACCTTTGCGACGTTGTAGCGCCTCTTGAATCAAAGAGCAGTCTAGCTCCAACCCAGCGGGGCAACCATCGATCACTCCACCCACATAAGGACCATGCGACTCGCCAAATGTAGTGAGCCTAAAGTATCTACCAAATGTATTCATCACCCATAAAATGTATAAGCCAATAAAATCGCTGTCACCGCTCCCACTGCATCGGCAATGAGCGAGACGCCAAGTGTGTAGCGGGTTTTGGTGATGGCTACACTACCATAGTAGAGTGCCAGCACGTAGAAAGTGGTATCGGTGGTGCCCTGAACAATACAGACTAGGCGACCGACAAAGGAATCGGCTCCAAAGGTGGACATGGCATCAATCATCAATCCTCTCGCCCCACTTCCGCTGAGAGGTTTCATCAGAATCGTTGGCAGTGCATCTACCCACGTGGTATCTACTCCTATGGCTCCAAATAGCGAGGCGACCCCCATGGTGAGCCAGTCCATGGCACCACTGGCTCTAAATAGCGCCACTGCTACTAGGATGGCGACGATGTAGGGAATGATGGTCACCGCCGTCTGGAATCCCCCTTTTGCCCCCTTGATAAAATCTTCGTACACATTTCGCTTGGCGAGGAGGCCACTGCCTATAAATAATGCCACGGCACCCAGCAACACCACATGGCTGATGGCGGTAGAGTAGGTGGTGAGGAGCTCTTTATCGGCCCCTTTGACCATAAACGAAAGGGCCACGACCAACGCCACAAATAGACCTGCTGGAAGTAAGAAGGGCCACTTGAGGAGGTTGATCCTCTGCTTCCACGATACCAGCAATACCGCCGTAAGGGTGCTTGCACCCGTTGCTATGAGAATGGGTAGAAAGATATCGGCCGGCGACGCACTCCCCAGTTGGTGTCGGAACATGATGATGGTGATGGGGATGAGGGTGAGCCCACTCGCATTGATGGTGAGGAACATGATCATCGCATCGGAGGCGGTATCCTTTTTGGGATTGAGGGTCTGTAGCTCCTTCATCGTCTGCAGTCCCAATGGGGTAGCTGCATTGTCGAGTCCCAGTAGGTTGGCACTGAAGTTCATCAGCATCGTGCCTAGCACGGGTGCCCCTTTCGGTAGGGTAGGGAAGATGACTTGAAAGAAAGGAGCGGTCCACTTCGCAAAACGTGCGATGAGACCGCTCTTTTCGGCCACACGAAGTAGCCCTTGCCAGAGTGTCAGGATCCCTGCTAACCCTAATGATATATTAAAAGCGGTGGTGGCAGTATCAAAGAGTGCCTGCACCATCTCACTAAATAGGGTGGCATCACGTGAGGTGATTACCCGTACTACCCCTACGAGTATCCCTACCAGGAAGAATGCCACCCATATATAGTTGAGGAGCATAGGACGCTACACCATCTTCACGAGGAAAAAGTTCTTCTTGCCCCTCTGTATCAGCATATACTTGTCGTTCAGAAGGTCGGCAGAGGTGGGTTGGTACTGGAAGTCAGTCACCTTCTCGCCATTGAGGCTTACCCCGCCACTTTGAATCAGTTTGCGTAGCTCGCTATTGCTATTGAAAAACTTGCACTCGCCCACTAAGAGGTCCATGAGGCCGATAGAGGCTGATAGCTTGTCCTTGGAAACCTCTGCCATTGGCACGCCTTCAAACACGCTGAGGAAGGTCTCTTCGTTGAGCTTATGGAGTGTCTCTACACTGGAGCGACCAAATAGAATTTCTGAAGCTTGCACAGCTAGGTCGTACTCCTCACGAGAGTGTACCATCACTGTGATCTCCTCTGCTAGCTTTGACTGTAGGATTCGCTTGTGAGGTGCCTCACGGTGCTCTGCCTCTAATGCCTCGATCTCTTCACGGCTGAGACTGGTAAAGATGCGGATGAAGCGACCAGCATCTTCGTCGGAGACATTCATCCAAAACTGGTAGAACTTGTAAGGTGAGGTGTAACGTGGATCGAGCCACACATTGCCACTCTCAGTCTTGCCAAACTTGGTGCCATCGGCCTTGGTGATAAGTGGGCAGGTGACGGCGTAGGCTTGACCTCCTAGGCGACGCCTGATCAATTCTACTCCTGTGGTGATATTGCCCCACTGGTCGGAACCACCCAACTGTACACGGCACCCTTGGTGCTCGTAGAGGTATTGGTAGTCGTAGGCTTGAAGCAACTGGTATGAAAACTCGGTGAAGGAAAGGCCTGAACCACCTTCGCCTGCTACCCGCTTCTTCACGGAGTCTTTTGCCATCATATAATTGACGGTGATGTGCTTGCCGACGTCGCGGATGAAGCTGAGGAAGGAGTAGTCTTTCATCCAATCGTAGTTGTTCACCAATACTGCCGCATTGGGGGCATCGCTTTCAAAGTCCAAAAACTTGGAGAGCTGTTTCTTAATGCACTCCTGATTGTGGCGAAGGGTCTCCTCGTCCAAAAGCTGGCGCTCGGCCGACTTGAGGGAGGGGTCGCCAATCATACCAGTAGCTCCACCCACTAGGGCAATGGGTCGGTGACCGGCCTGCTGAAAGTGGCGTAGCATCATCACTCCTACCAAGTGACCAATGTGGAGCGAATCGGCGGTGGGGTCGATGCCTACATAACCCGAGGCCGGTCCCTTCAGAAGCTCTTCTTCGGTCCCTGGCATCATGTTGTGAATCATCCCTCTCCACTCTAATTCCTTAATAAAGTTCATCGCTAATACCTTTATATAATGTATGGAAAAATCAATCGGTTACAAAGCTACCAAATTAATGGCAGATAAGTGAGTGACAACGTAAAGTAAAATGAAAAAAGAGGTGCTTTTGGGGTGTCTTATCGGACAAGTCGGACAAGTCGGAGCACCCTCCTGGATGCTCTCTTCTATGAGAATGGCACTTCGTGCAATTTTCTGCATTTGTAAGAAGTTGATATTCAATACTATATAAAAGCAAAAACTGAGTTGCAACTAAGCGATCGGCGAGTTGCAACTAAGCAAATGCCGAGATGCAACAAAGCAAATGCTTAGTTGCATAAACTTTTGACCACTTGAGACTGTGGCTTTTTTAGGCTCCTTTTTGGTGGGGGGGGCTTATCGGACAAGTTGGACAAGTCGGACGGATCGGACGAGTCGGACTGTGGTTTCCTGAAAAAGGTTGTTAGGCCCTGGCTCCGCTCGGCAGGGGGTTCTGTAGAGAGTGATATTTTTTGTAGCTTTGCAGTAAGGGAGGGAGTGAGGAATATTGACTATTTAGAGAATAAGTTTTGGGTGGTGGCATGAAGGTAGCACTTATTACAGGAATTACGGGTCAGGATGGTTCGTATCTTGCTGAGTTTTTACTTGGTAAGGGGTATGAGGTGCATGGTGTGATGCGTCGGAGTAGTTCGTTCAATACAGGTCGTATTGAGCATCTTTACCTAGATGAGTGGATCAGGGATATGCACGAGGGGCGGTCACTGCACCTTCACTATGGTGATATGACCGACTCTAGTTCGCTTCTACGTATTCTGCAGGAGGTGAAGCCAGATGAAGTGTACAACTTAGCAGCACAGAGCCATGTGAAGGTCTCCTTTGAGGTGCCTGAGTACACCGCTGAGACGGTGGCTCTTGGGACGTTGAGACTTTTGGAAGCGGTTAGGATCCTTGGAATGGGAGATAAAGTGCGGATTTACCAAGCCAGTACCTCGGAACTTTTTGGGAAAGTGGTGGAGAGTCCACAGAACGAACTGACCCCCTTTCGACCCTCTTCGCCCTATGCGGTGGCGAAGCAGTATGCCTATTGGATTTGCCATAACTATCGAGAAAGCTATGGAATGTACGTGGCGAATGGGATCCTCTTTAATCACGAGAGTGAGCGGAGGGGAGAGACCTTTGTGACGCGTAAGATCACCTTGGCGGCGGCGAGGATCGCGGCTGGAGTACAGGATAAGCTCTATTTGGGTAACCTTAGTGCCCTTCGTGACTGGGGCTATGCCAAGGATTATGTGGAGTGTATGTGGCTGATGCTACAGCAGGAGTCTCCTCGGGACTTTGTGATTGCGACAGGGGAGCAGCACTCAGTGCGGGAGTTTGCAACACTTGCCTTTGCCTTTGCTGGTATTGAGCTCGAGTGGGAGGGGAGTGGCTTGGAGGAGAAGGGTGTGGACCGTAAGAGTGGTCGGGTATTGGTGGAGGTGGACCCTCGTTTCTTTAGGCCATCGGAGGTGGAGACGCTTTTGGGAGACCCTGCAAAAGCACGTAAGGAGCTGGGTTGGAATCCGAGGGCAACCTCTTTTGAGAAGTTGGTGCAGAAGATGGTGGAGCATGATGTGGCTCTGGTACAGAGTAGTGGTGGTGTAGTGCGCTAACAGGGGGTGTGTAGGGTGATGAATAAGGATAGTAAGATATATGTGGCTGGGCATCGGGGGTTGGTGGGCTCGGCAATTTGGAACAATCTAAAAGCACGTGGGTACCATAACCTTGTGGGACGGACGCATCGGGAACTGGACCTTTTGGATCCCGTGGCTACTCGTCGGTTTATGGAGCAAGAGCAACCGGAAGGGGTTATCCTAGCGGCTGCTAAGGTGGGTGGTATTGTGGCTAATCAGCGGTATCGGGCCGACTTCATCTATGAGAATCTGCAGATTCAGCAGAATGTGATAGGGGAGAGTTGGCGGTGTGGGGTGCAGCGGTTGCTCTTTTTGGGCAGTAGCTGTATCTATCCTCGTGATGCGGCTCAGCCTATTCGGGAGGAGGCCTTGCTGACAGGGCCTTTGGAGTACACCAACGAACCGTATGCTTTGGCTAAGATTGCGGGGCTTAGACTTTGTGAGAGCCTCAATCTACAGTATGGCACCAATTATATTGCGGTGATGCCGACCAATCTTTATGGTCCGAATGACAACTTTGACTTGGTGAATAGCCATGTGCTTCCTGCGATGATTCGGAAGATTCACTTGGCAAAGCTCTTGGGTATTGGTGACTTGGGCGGCGTGAAGAGGGACTTGGTACGACGCCCTGTGGAGGGGGTTGTGGAGCCTGAGGAGTTGGCGAAGATGGGGATTTACCCTAATGAGGTAAGACTCTGGGGAAGTGGGAAGCCACTGAGGGAGTTCCTCTGGAGTGAGGATATGGCGGATGCATCGGTGCACCTATTTCTGAATACCGACGTTGCCGACCTCTACCCTAAGGGAATGGAAGAAGTACGTAATTGCCATATCAATATCGGGACAGGCAAGGAGATTAGTATCAAGGAGCTGGCTCAATTGATTGCGCGGGTGGAGGGGTATGATGGGGTGATCTCGTGGGATAGCACGAGGCCAGATGGCACTCCACGGAAGCTCTGTGATGTATCGCGACTGCATGCCCTTGGATGGAGGCATCGCGTGGAGCTAGAGGAGGGAGTGGAGCGATTGTATCAATGGTATTTGGAGAATTAGAGAGTGATTAAGAATATATTATTTGACTTTGGAGGGGTATTTGTACGACTGAATAGAGAGGAGTCGGTAAGGCGTTTTGAGACTTTAGGAGTACATGATGCAGATGGTCTACTAGATCCTTACCAGCAACAAGGTCTTTTCTTGAAGCTGGAGGAGGGACAATATGATAAGGCGGAATTTACTGAAGCATTGAACGGAGCTTATTCTCTTGCCCTTAGTGAAGAGCAGGTAGGATGGGCTTTGATGGGGTTCCTTGCCGAAGTGCAGCAGTATAAATTTCGCTACATACGCGAAGAGCTACCGAAGGAGTTGCGGTTGCTAGGCATCAGTAATATCAATCCATTTATCTGGGAGTATGCTCGGTCGGGTGAGATGATTGATGGTGGCTACTCGGTGGATGACTTTTTTGAGAAGGTCTATCCCTCCTATGAGTTTGGGGTGTGTAAGCCTGATAGGAGGTTTTTTGATCTGATTGTGAAGGAATCGGGTATCCGCCCTGAGGAGACACTTTTTATTGATGATGGTCCTGCTAATACGGAGGTGGCGAGGAAGTTGGGCTTTGTCACCTTCTGCCCTGAGAATGGTGAGGATTGGCGACCTATTTTGGATAAGATGCTGGGGTGATGGAGGAGCTGGTCTCTAGTTATCGAACTCTTATAAGCCGTTCGGAGGCTATTTACACGGAGCAGAGGAGTAAGTTTATTGCCTTTGCAATACCAGTGGAGTCGGAGGAGGCGGCTATGGAAGAGATTCAGGAGTTGCGGAAGCGATATTATGATGCTCGGCATGTCTGCTGGGCGTACCGCATCGGGAAGGGGGAGCCTATAGAGCGACAAAATGATGATGGTGAGCCGAGTAGTACCGCAGGGAAGCCGATATTGGGTCAGATGCTTAGCTATCAGCTTACCGACCTATTGATTGTAGTAGTGCGGTATTTTGGCGGAGTGAAACTGGGTACTGGTGGATTGATTGTGGCCTATCGCACTGCAGCGGAGGAGGCGATCAAGAATAGTGAAATTGTGGAGGTGACCCTTTATAGTCACTATCGGCTTACTTTCCCTTTTGACCTTATCAATCCTGTAATGATGCTCTTGAGGCAATATGAGGCGGAAACGGTGCTGAGTGATGCGGATACGGAGGGGCATATATGGGAAATAAAGGTGCCTAATAGTAGGGCGAGGGAGTTTGAAGAGGGAGCGAGTGCCATTTATCAGCTACAAATAAAGGAGGTAGCGAACTAATGGGGGTGCACCTTTGTTGTATGTGTGGGGAGGGGTAGTGATGATTGTAATGTAAAACTATAGAATAACATTGATTAACTAACTTATGAAGACAGACATCGAAATCGCAAGAGAAGCGAAACTGAAGAAGATTGACCTAATTGCTGAGGAAGCCGGTATCCCAGAGGATCGACTGTCCCCCTATGGAAAGTATATGGCTAAGGTGGATAGCACTCTCCTTGAGGAAAAGCACAATGAGGGTAACCTGATTCTTGTAACAGCTATTACTCCAACCAAAGCGGGTATCGGTAAGACAACAGTATCTATTGGACTAGCACTTGGACTTAACAAGATAGGAAAGAAGGCTTTTGTAGCATTGAGAGAGCCATCACTCGGACCAGTATTTGGTATGAAGGGTGGTGCTGCTGGAGGTGGATATGCACAGGTATTACCTATGGATCAGATCAATCTCCACTTTACTGGTGACTTCCATGCCATTACTTCGGCGAATAATACGCTTGCCGCACTTGTGGATAACTATGCTTATCAGAATAGAAATAAGCCTGAGGGCCTCAGTAGCATCGTTTGGAAGCGTGTGCTTGATGTGAACGATCGTAATCTACGTAATGTGATTACTGGTCTTGGTGGGGTTGGTAATGGTGTGCCTCGTGAGACGGGATTTGATATTACTCCAGCTTCGGAGATTATGGCAATCCTTTGTCTGGCTACAGATATTAAGGACCTCCGCAGAAGACTTGATAATATCCTTGTGGGTTATCTAAAGGATGGTTCGCCATTTAGAGTAAAGGACCTTGGTTGCGGTGGTGCACTTACTATCCTTCTGCAGGATGCTATTAACCCTAACTTGGTGCAAACAACGGAGAATACTCCTGCCTTTATCCATGGTGGTCCATTTGCTAATATTGCACACGGCTGTAACTCGGTAATGGCTACTAAGATGGCCTTGAAGTATGGCGAATATGCTATCACGGAGGCTGGCTTCGGTGCCGACCTAGGTGGTGAGAAGTTCTTTGATATTAAGTGTCGTCACGCTAAGCTACAACCAAAGGCAAGTGTGCTGGTAGCTACTGCTCAGGCATTGAAGCTACATGGTGGTGCCGATGAGAAGAACCTTAAGGCTGAAGACCTTGAGTCGCTGAAGAAGGGCTTTGGCAATATGGATCGCCATGTGGAGAACCTCCGTAAGTTTGGGCAGAGTGTAGTGGTTTGTATCAACCGCTTCCCCACTGATACGGATAACGAGATTGCCCTGATTAGAGAGCACTGTGAGCAGAACAACCTACCATTTGCAGTGAATACTGCGTTTGGCGAAGGTGGTGAGGGTGCCGTAGAGCTTGCAAAGGTGGTGGTAGATACCATTGACAATAACCCTTCTAAGCCTCTACAATTCTTGTACGACAATGAGATGTCTATCAAGGAGAAGGTAGATGCGATCACCAAGAATATCTACAGAGCATCGCACGTCAATTATGAGACGAAGGCGATGAAGGCGATCAAGAAGCTCGAGGAGCAGGGATTTGATAAGTTCCCAGTATGTATTGCCAAGACTCAATACTCATTTACCGATGATGCTAAACGCTTCGGTGCTCCTGATAACTTTGAGCTCAACGTACAGGACGTGGTGGTGAATACTGGTGCTGAGCTGGTAGTGGTGATTATGGGTAGCATCATGCGTATGCCTGGTCTGCCTAAGGAGCCAGCTGCTATGAAGATGGATTTGGTGGATGGTGTGATCCACGGCCTTAGCTAATGCCTTGTACTGACCAAGAAATGAGGTCGGCAGTAGAGCAACTCCTCGAAGAGTTTCGCTCTTCTGCCGACCTATCTTATAAGTCTTTCAATACCAAGCTAAAGGTTTCTTGCTATCCAGATAGCATACTGGGAATACGGATGCCAGTGGTACGACGAATAGCCCATAAACTTTCCAAGTATCTAACTTCCGATGGTGCTATTACACTTCTATACCCTCTTGCTGAAAGGTGGTATGAGTACAAACTGTTATTAGGACTGGTATTAAAGGAGGTGACGCAAGAGGATGAAGTCGGAAAAACTATCCCAGTGCTTTATTCGCTATGCGACGGATGGGCTGTATCAGACCTATACCAAGAGGTGCTTGGTTATTTCGCTCAATTGGGGCATCTTGAGGAGGTGCTATTGTCCACAAAAGAGTTTAGTTCAAATACGAATGAATTTGCACGTAGGCTCTCCATCGTTGCTTACTTTCCACTGCTGCGACAAGAGCTGGTCAGTGTCGAGCAAGTGCTACAGCATATTGCCCTGCTAGAATATGATGCTGCCTACTATGTGGAGATGGCTAATGCGTGGTTGCTTGCCGAAATCAAGCTGACCCACCCAGAGGTCTCGCCTGTCATTTCTAACGTTTCACTTAAAAAGCGATATCACCAGAAGCTACGTGAGTCGCTTCGCCACCATAAATGAGAGTAGGTCTCGTGTTACATTCTTGAAAAAGTGGTACCTTTGGCGATGGTTTTGGTAGCAGTATTTGAGGATGAGTAATTGGTCTAAAGGGGGGTGGCTCTTTCGGAGCTTTTTAGTCTGTTTGCTGGCAATTGGATTGGCCTACTTGATCTCTTTCGCTTTGAATAGGGTGAATGGAGAGGTTAAGGTGTTTAATCCATTGGGCGATTTGTTTTCTAAGTCGAAGGGGGCAGAAGAAGCCATCGGCTCAAATGCGGATATTGACTTGTCTATTCCTAGTCCGGATAGTGAAGATCATTTTGATGAGACTTCCTATATGAGTGATTCTATTCCTTCGCCTAACGATAGTGAAGAGATAAGCCCTTTGGTAGAGGAGCCAGGTGATAGTCTTTCTATACTGGTGGATTACACTCCAAATCGTGATGGTATTACTCGCCTGCGCAAGTGGCTTGAGGATTCTGGGACTACTCCTTTACACATTGCTTTCTTTTCCGATTCTTTTACTGAGGGCGATATATTGGTAGCCGACCTTCGGCGTATGCTCCAGCAGAAGTACGGCGGAAAGGGGGTGGGGTACCTTCCTTTGACCTCTCCTACGGCACGTTTCCGGACCTCAATTAAGCATCGCTTTAGTGGACAATGGAAAGCTCATACTCTATTGGAGAAGGGGGTGTATACTGCATCAGGTCAGTATGACCACCTCTCAGGCAATGGGGAAGTAACTTTTAAGATGCGTTCTCCAGTAGATCGGGTTGCATTGCTTTACCAAAACAAATCGGCCTCAGTGTTGACTACCACTATTAATGATACCATCGTCTCTTCACATGATTTGAGTGCTACAGCTGATGGTGCTTTAGCTCTATGGGAAGAACGAGGGCAAAATATCTCTTCTCTCAAGCTCAGTGTGCAGAGCGATGATATAGATATTCACGGCATTTACTTGGATGGAGCTTCGGGAGTCTCTGTAGATAATATGAGTCGAAGAGGTGCTTCTGGAGGTGAGCTGATTCGCCTGAATGATGCTCTCTGCAGTGAGATGAGCGGGGTGAGGGATTACCGATTCATTATTCTTTCGTTTGGGCTAAATGCACTTTCTACCGAGGAAAATGGCGATGATTACTACTGGTATTATAGGAAGATGAAGAAGAGTCTGGAGCATATCAAGGCACTCTATCCTGATGCAGTTGTGTTATTGCTTTCCGTTTCGGATAGAGCAACTATTGAAGAGGGTAATGTCACCACGCTTAAGGGGGTCTATAAAGTGCGTGCAATTCAAAAGAAGTTGGCTAAAGAGGAGGGTTGCTTGTACTGGGATACCTACAAGGTAATACAGGTACTTGGCGGTGTGAAGATTTTAGTAGAGAAAGGGTGGATGGCGAAGGATTATACCCATCTCAGTGGAGCTGGTGGAAGACAACTCGCCAAGCGTCTTTATCTTTCGTTGGTGGAGGAGTAGAAGAAGATGAGAATTAGTAGATTTCATATGGCTTTTCTGCTGTTGTTGCTTCTCTTTTGTCCAAATGTTGCAGCCCAAAAGCCCTCTAAGCTTGATCTTTTGAAGGTGGAGCTCTGTACCCTACAAGCTCCCGATGGCTATTTGGATGAATTCTGGCAACTCTGTGCTTCGCCTATGAATGATGAGACGACTCCTATTATTCATCTTGGCGATTCGCACGTACAAGGGGGCTACTTTAGTATGCCTATCCGTCAGTTTTTCGATGATTACTTTGGAATTGGTGGCTTAGGGTGGGTAGCACCCTATCGTTTTCTGCGTAGCAATCAGCCCCAACCAGCTAAGATATCAGGCAATAAGAGTGGGTGGTCGGGGAGTTTTATCACATCACGAAAATATGTTGACTCTCCTAGCCCTACAGGCATTACCCTAACGGCAAATGGGGTAAGTGAGGTAGAGATAACAGCAACCGACTACTTTCCGATAAAAAAGGTGGTGGTATTCCGAGACGCCTCCACACCCCCATTGTATATTAAAGGGGATAGCCCATCGCAACGTTTATTAGCTACAGTCGAACAACCAATTGCTGATACGCTGAGGCTGTATCTACCCGCCTCGTCACTGACCCTAGTAGCCCCGAAAGGGGCAAGGTGGTATGGTGCTAGTCTGGAGAATGGCTATCCTGGTCCGCTCCTACATACCATTGGCTATAATGGGGCTTTTTATAGTTCAATGAATCAACGTGGTTTTGTAGATCATTTGGAGCTACTACGTCCTCGACTACTAATCATTTCATTGGGAACAAATGATATGTTAGTTCACAGATTTTCCTCCACACAGTTTGCTAGTAATGTGAGGAGTTTTGTAGGAGCTTTGCAGAGAGCGTTGCCCACTACTGCTATTATTCTTACGTCACCTGTCTCGGCCTATACGTCCAAAAGGGTACGTCGGGGAGTTTACCGCTGGACTCCTTGTCCTTATGCTGCTGAGGTGGCTAAGGTATTGGAGCAAGAGGCCGCTGATCTGGGTTGTGGCTATATTGATGTTTATAGTGCTTTTGGAGGAATAGCTTGCGTGGATGCTCTGCTAGAGGCAGGGATGCTCTCAAAAGATAGAATACACCTGACGAGAGAAGGATATGATGAGTCGGGTAAAGCGATTGCCTATGCACTATTGAGTGATTTTAGGCATTACTTGGAGCGTCAGAGGCCCCTCTTTTACCAAGAAAAATCGAGACGAAAGTAAGTTGTGACTGATTGGAGATCAACATTAGTATCCATATCCTTGTGTAATATATGCTAGACTTGCTAAAATACCAGCCCGAGGCACCGATGCTCTTCAATAGTGGGCTCTTTTTGATTCTCTTTCTCTGCTTTATCCCCATTTACTATGCTCTGAGACATCGGCAGATGGCGAGGATTATCTATGTGGTGCTCTTCTCGCTCTACTTTTATTACAAGAGTAGTGGTGCGTATGCTGCTATTATCATCCTCACCGCTACGGTCGATTTTCTAGTTGGTCGCCGTATCTCTTTGGCTTCGGGTCAAGGCAAAAAGTGGTGGTTGCTGGTTTCCATTGTCTTTAATCTTGGAATGCTTGGCTACTTTAAGTATACCGGCTTTCTGTACAATACTTTTGGTCCCCTTTTCTATAGTATTGGGGAGTGGTTAGGTTGGGTGAGTACTCCATTTGAGCCACATCAGTTTGATATCTTTCTGCCCGTTGGGATCTCCTTCTTCACCTTCCAATCAATGAGCTATGTGATTGATATCTACCGAGGAGAGATCAAGCCGCTTGGTAAGTGGGTGGACTACCTATTTTACGTCTCGTTCTTTCCCCAATTGGTGGCTGGTCCTATCGTGAGGGCGAAAGATTTTATCCCGCAGATATACCGCACTCCAGTGGTAACACGGGAGGAGTTTGGCGAAGGCCTCTATCTGATTCTTTTCGGTTTGCTTAAAAAAGGCGTTATCTCAGATTATATCAGTCTCAACTTTGTGGATAGAGTCTTTGATGCCCCATCGCTCTATACGGGCTTTGAGAATCTGATGGCGGTGTATGGCTACTCTCTCCAAATATATTGTGACTTTTCGGGCTACTCAGATATCGCTATTGGGATAGCACTTTGGTTGGGCTTTAGATTTAACATCAACTTCAACTTCCCCTACCAATCGGCTACTATCACTGAATTTTGGCGACGGTGGCATATTTCGCTCTCCTCGTGGCTTAGAGACTACCTCTATATATCGCTCGGAGGTAATCGGAAGGGCAAGCTACGCACCTATATCAATCTACTGATTACCATGTTGCTTGGAGGGTTGTGGCACGGGGCTAGCCTTAGGTTTATCATATGGGGTGGCTTGCACGGCTTGGCACTTGCTCTGCATAAGTGGTTGCTCTCATTTGTCGGTTTCTTGCGACCTACTGGGGAGGGGATGAATCCTATCGTCCGCTTTTTCTCGGTGTTGCTCACCTTCCACTTTGTTGCCTTTGCCTGGATCTTCTTCCGTATGGAAAATCTGTCGGATGTCTGGGTAATGCTGGATATGATTGCCCATGAGTTCCACCCCGAGGTGGCGGGTCAGTTCATAGCAGGATATAAAGTGGTTTCCATACTTATGGCAATAGGCTTCTTAGTTCACTTTACACCTGGGGCCATTCGTCGCAACATTCAAGGGTTTGTGACACGCCTACCTCTCGTGGGTCAGGCTATGCTATTAGCTATTGTCTTTATCATCCTTGTACAGTTCCGCTCCATAGGTGTACAACCCTTTATCTACTTCCAATTTTAGCGGGTAGTAGGTTTCGGTATTGCGACTCCTGAGTGAGGTGCAAAATAATTGGTAAATTTGCGAGGTAAGTAAAATCATATATTTCTAAGAGTAAGAGATGTTTAATAATCTTTCGGATAGATTGGATAGAGTGATGAAAAACCTCAAGGGTGAGGGCTCTATCACGGAACTAAATATTGCTGATACCATTAAGGAGGTACGGATTGCACTTCTTGAGGCGGACGTTAACTTTGATGTCGCTCGTGACTTTACCAAGAGAGTGAGGGAGAAGGCGATTGGAGAGAAGGTGCTCACTGCTGTGAAGCCAGGTGAGCTGATGGTGAAGATTGTCCATGATGAACTGACCGCTCTGATGGGTGGTGAGACGTCGGAGCTAGTACTTGATGGGAAGCCCAACATCATATTGATGAGTGGTCTGCAGGGGTCAGGTAAGACTACTTTCTCGGGTAAGTTGGCGAAGTATCTACATGATAAGCGTGGTCAGAAACCTCTGTTGGTAGCTGGTGACGTTTACAGACCTGCGGCTATTGAGCAGCTGCGAGTAGTTGGCGAACAGATCAAGGTGCCTGTCTATACTGAAGAGGGTAATAAGAATCCTGTAGAGATTGCTGAGCATGCTGTTGAGAAAGCCAAAAAGGAGGGCTTCACCACAGTGATTATCGATACAGCGGGTCGTTTGGCCGTTGACGAGGTGCTGATGGAGGAGATCTCCAATATCAAGAAGGCGGTGAATCCTACTGAGATTCTATTCGTGGTGGACTCTATGACGGGTCAGGATGCCGTGAATACCGCTAAGGAGTTTAACGACCGTCTTAATTTTGATGGAGTAGTACTTACCAAGCTAGATGGCGATACCCGTGGTGGTGCAGCTCTCTCTATCCGTTCGGTAGTGGAGAAGCCCATTAAGTTTATCGGTACGGGTGAGAAACTTGATGCTCTTGATGTATTCCACCCTAAGCGTATGGCGGATCGTATCCTAGGAATGGGCGACGTGGTATCGCTCGTAGAGAGGATGCAAGACCAGTACGATGAGGAGAAGGCTAAGGAACTTGAGCGAAAGATCAAGAAGAATCAATTTGACTTCAATGACTTCCTTGAGCAGATCAAACAGATTAAAAAGATGGGTAACCTTAAGGACCTATTAGGGATGATCCCTGGGGTAGGTAAGGCGATCCGTGACCTTGATGTGGATGATGATGCTTTTAAGGGAATTGAAGCTATTATCTACTCGATGACCCCCGAGGAGCGGGAGAATCCCAAAATCATTGATGGTAATAGACGTAAGCGTATTGCAGTTGGAAGTGGTGTGGAGGTGGCACAAGTGAATCAGCTACTGAAGCAATTTGAGCAGGCTCGCAAGGTGATGCAACTGATGGGCGGTGCAAAAGGTGGTCGGAGAGGTATGAATATGGGTGCCTTGAAGCGACAAATGGGTGGAAGGTAAGTGCCCTCAACCATTTGTAGACATCGGTTGTTGTATCAATAGAACGTGTTAATGTAAAATATCAAACTATGAATTATCAATTATTGGATGGCAAAAAGATTTCAGCTGACATGAAGGCTGAGATTGCTGCCGAGGTAAAAGAGATTGTTGCTGCTGGGCATAAGCCCCCAAAGATGGTGGCAATACTGGTGGGGCATGATGGTGGTAGCGAGACTTACGTTGCTTCTAAGATGAAAACGGGTCACGAACTAGGCTTTGAAGATGAACTGATTAGGTTTGAAGACAACGTGACAGAAAAAGAGCTACTTGATACTATAGATCGCTTGAATAATGATGATAGTGTGGACGGGTTTATCGTTCAACTCCCCCTTCCTAAGCATATAGATGAGCAAAAGATTATTGAGGCAATCAACCCTAATAAAGATGTCGATGGTTTCCATCCTATCAATGTGGGGAAAACGAGTATCGGGTTGCCATCTTTTGTTTCTGCCACACCAGCAGGTATCTTGGAGCTACTGAAGCGCTATAATATTGAGACAAAGGGCAAGCACTGTGTGGTGCTCGGTAGAAGTAATATCGTAGGCAAGCCAATGGCACAGCTGATGATGCTCAAGGCCTATCCAGGAGATTCGACAGTGACGGTCTGCCATAGTAGGACTAAGGATATCGCTGCGATTACTCGTGAGGCGGATATCATCATTGCTGCCCTTGGCACGCCAGAATTCCTTACCGGTGATATGGTTAAGGAGGGTGTAGTAGTGGTAGACGTAGGGACTACTCGTGTGCCCGATGCTAGTCGCAAGAGTGGATTCAAGCTCACGGGCGATGTTAAGTTCGACGAAGTGGCTCCTAAGGCCTCTTACATTACTCCTGTACCTGGTGGCGTGGGGCCTATGACCATTATCTCTCTGATGCGAAATACGCTAATTAGTGCCCGCCGTCGTAGGGGGATGGAAGCTAAGTAATTGAATTTTTCTTAAGAAAGATGGATAGGACTCCCACAGGTGACCGATTAATGTTCACCTGTGGGAGTGTATCCAAAAAAATCTTCTTCTATTTTGATAAGTGGTATATCTAGTAGCTAGATAGACACGTTTAGATACCTATTCCTTATGGCTCTATATAAATCTAGTAAAATAAAAAGTGGTTTGATCTTTGTGGTGGCAGCCGTCTTGATGACGCTGCTCTATCCTACTAAGCTAAAGTTTAAGTACGACTATAGCATTGGTCAGCCTTGGAGGTATGAAGGGGTGCTCACGGCACCCTATAGCTTCCCTGTGTATAAGAGTGACGCACAGAAAGTATTGGAGCGAGATAGTATCGAACGCACTAAAATCAATTACTTCACGCTGAGTAGCTCTGTAAAACTCTCGGCGAAAAATCAAATCACCAAGGACTTTACAGAGGGCCGGCTAGGTGGCGAAGTGACCAGTGACTATATACAGTATATCCATAAGATCCTAGATGAGATATACGATAGAGGGATTCTCTCTAATGATGCGTATGACCTGCTAGCCAGCCAAGAGGACGGTTATATCTTCGTGGTGGATGAGATGAATGTGGCAATACGTAAAGATGCCAATGATATCTTTAATGCGAGGATGGCGTATGACTATGCGATGCAAAGCGCACCTCACAACCTCAGCCCACAGGTGTTGCAGCAGATTAATATAGAGAAGTACCTCAGCAGTAACCTAGTGTTAGACCAGAATAAGACCAATCAGATGCAAAATGCAAGGTTGGCAACGGTAACGGATATAGTAGGTGAGGTACAGAAAGGAGAGCGAATAGTTGGTACAGGCGATGTGGTAACCCCCGAAATTTATCAGGTTTTGGAGGGGTATCGCACAGCTTTTGAACACGCTTCTACCACCACCGCTGAGAGCATCGTTCTTTTGATTGGTCAATTCTTCTTGATCCTCTTCTTGTTTTTAGTTCTATTCTCTTACCTTGTTGCCTTTAGGGAGGAGTTATTAAAGCAGATAAAGAACACTGTTTTCTTAGTTCTCAATGTCTCCCTGCTGGTGGCTTTGGCTTATATTCTTGTCCCCATTGAGCCTGCAGTCACCTATATGATCCCATTTAGTATCGTGGCGATACAGGTACGTGTGTTTATTGATAGCCGTACCGCTTCTATCACCCACTTAGTTACGGTGCTACTAGCTGCCTTGGTGGTGCCATCTCCTCTACAGTTTGTGGTGATTCAGCTGATTGCGGGACAAATTGTATTGGTTACTCTGAGAAACCTTTCGCAGCGCAGCGACTTGATTCGTACCAGTTTTGCCACCTTGTTTGGTATGGTTGTCTCCTACTACGCCATGCTGATTGCCCGTCAGGGAGTGCCAGAGAGTATGGATTGGAATATTCTATTCTATCTCGTGATCAACTTCATTTTCCTGATGTTTGCTTACTTGATGGTCTATGTTATTGAGCGAGTATTCGGGTATATATCTAGTATTAGCTTAGTAGAGCTGTCCGATATCAATAAACCATTATTGAGGCAATTAAGCGAGGTAGCACCAGGTACCTTCCAGCATTCACTCAATGTCTCCACTTTGGCATCTGAGGCTATTGGAGAAATCGGTGGTGATGTGCGACTTGTGAGGAGTGGGGCACTCTATCATGATATAGGGAAGATGAAAAACCCTACCTACTTTACCGAAAACCAGGGCGCTAATAACCCTCACGACCGGCTCTCTTACGATCAGAGTGCGCGCATTATTATCAAGCATGTGACCGATGGCATCGAAATGGCAGAGAAAGCCAAGCTTCCAAAGCCCATCATCGACTTTATCCGCACCCACCACGGTCTGGGGATGACTAAGTACTTCTACATCAAGTATAAAAATGAAAACCCCGATGCGGTGATTGATGAGAGTATCTTCCATTATCCAGGTCCAAACCCATGGACCAAGGAGCAGGGGGTGATGATGCTTGCCGATGCTGTGGAAGCCTCTTCTCGAAGTCTTAAGGAAATTACCGAGCAGGTGCTGATAGATCATGTCAATAAGATCGTTGATGGTATTATGACCGATGGTTATCTTAAAAATACTCCGCTCACTTTCCGCGATATTGAGACCACAAAGTTCGTATTTATAGATAAGCTTCGCAATATGTATCACTCTCGTATCGACTATCCCGAATTGCGTAGAAGTCCAAATACATCAGAAGATAAAAAGCAAGCTGAGGAAGCCGATAAATGAATATCCCCCACGATATATCCGATGAGGAGCTCATAAAGCTGCTGACTCATCCCGATACCCAAGAGGCGGCCTTTAGCTTTTTGGTAGATCGCTACTCCCAACAGTTGTATGCGGCGATTCGTCGTATTGTCTACCGACATGAGGAGGCCGACGATGTGCTACAGAATACCTTTGTAAAAGTCTGGCGGCATATCGGTACGTTTAAGGGTCAATCAAAGTTGAGCACTTGGCTCTATAGTATTGCCACTAATGAAGCACTTTCACATATCCGAAAGGAGAAGAAGATGCGGCGGCTACCATTAACCACTGAGGAATATGACCTCACTCAGATGCTTATGAGCGACCCCTATTTTGATGGCGACCTTGCAGAGGCTCAGTTTATGGCGGCGATAGACCAGCTGCCCGAGAAACAAAAGCTAACTTTTGAGCTTCGGTATTTTCAAGACCTCCCTTACAAGGAGATATCTGAAATTACCAACACCAGTGAAGGTGCACTCAAAGCCAATTATCACCACGCAGTGAAGAAGATAAAAAAGGTGATGGGAATTGAGAAGGAGTGACCCTCCCACTTCCGTAAAAAAGATTAAGTAGGTGATTAAACCAATCGGTGATTGATGCATCAAACCCATAGATAGAGCAATTAATAGATAGATAGTATTTAGATAGCTAGTTTGTGATGATCCCCAATTTTGAACGTAAAAATATTGAAAATGATCCTTTGCATCCATTCGTAACTCCCGAAGGTTATTTTGTCCACTTCAAGGAGCGGTTGATGCAACGAATTGAGGAGGATAAGAAGGTACAGACTGAAGTGAAGTCTCAAGCATGTAAGTTGTGGAAACCTTATGTCTATTGGTCGATAGGAGTTGCGGCCGTATTATTGCTCGTCGTTTCTTTGTGGAAGCTCTCACCATTGCAGCACTCAGCCCTTCCAGAACCCGTAGAGCTCAATGCGTATGATATGAGTGATGAGGAGTTTCAGCAGTTTTTACTCGATGATACCAACGAAGACTACTGGGGGTTCATTTACATGGCGGAGGATGATCAAAACGTGATAAGTTCAAGATAAGGTAAGATCTTATGAAAGGAAATAAATTAAGCACTTTTGTGCTACTGATATTATGGGGCTTGGCTACTCCCTCTCTACTCTTTGCAAATGTCAATAGAGAAGTGCTCCCCAGCTCTACTGTGGAGCAAGAGGACAGCGACCAAAGTGCGGTGCATGAGCAGTTCAAAAAGGAGCGAATCGAAGCCATCGCCAAGGCAGCGGGTTTATCGGACGAAGAGAAGCAGTTGGTTTCAAAAGAGCTGGATAAGTACGATGAGGCGCGCTTTTCCTCATGGACAGGAATACGAAAAGTGTATGATGAGATATCTAAATTGGGGGGTAAAATTACTTCCGAACAATATCTCGACTACTATAAAAAGATACAGACCCTCACCGAAAAGCGTCATCAGGCCTCTCAGTCTTTTATGAATGCACTGATCAATCAGCTAACTCCCGAAAAGGCTTTTAAGGTGTATGAGGAGTATCGTAAATTCAATACCAATACTGGTCGAAAATTACGCCATAGGTAGGTGATGGTAGGCACGAACTATTTAGATAGATATAAAATGTGTGTGGGGTAATGTGATATTATTCCAATAAAATAGTGTAATTAGGGTTCGTCTTAGAGTGAAAATGATTACATTGCGAATGATGTTAGTATTAACAATTTAAAGTTGAGAACGTGATGAAAAAGTTGAATATGATTTTGGCAGCAATGGCTGCTATGGTGTTGATGGCTATTGCCTTTACTTCATGTAACCAAGACCCAGCTGATGCGGAGCTATTTGTAGGTAGGTACCATGGTACTGCGAGCTATGCTTCAACAAAGGATGGTCTTAATATCGCTGTTGGTGAAAAGGTAACTATTACTGTGGTAAAGTTGGGAGATACTTATACCTTCCGCTTCAGCTCAAAGAATATCCCTACACTCTCTGGTGTGAAGATGGAAAAGGGTGAAAATACGCTTGTGACACTCAGTACAGATGAAGCTGGAGTAATCAGCATCGATGCAGAGATGCTCACCATCGCTGCTTACACCACTAAGGAGGGTTCTTGGACTGCTAATGCAACTCGTGAGTAAGGCTATCTGACCCCTAGACAATAAAGGCTCGTCCCACACCTGTGAGACGAGCCTTTTTCGTTGCGATCATATGCTCAAAAGTGGAGACGATTCCACCCTTGATCAAAGGTACACAATTGAGAGCGGTCTAAAAAGATGTGGCTTATAGGTTAAAAGCGTTGGTGAGACCCTTTCAGAAGCCTTTCGCAAAGGGTATCTCAAGAGATGGAAAATTTTGAACGATTGTTTTTGGGTTTTTAAGGCATAGGGGATATCGACCATGTGACTGTGGTAATTCAATATAGCACAATGATAATGAGAATAGTATATTAATAATCAAAGATGATAATCTTGATTGTGAAGTAGAAAACAATGGCTTGACTATGTGATTCTCACCAACATTTTTGACCTATACGCTAAAAATACCAATACAAGACCCCAATGTCTGTCTTGTTGGTAAATTGCACTAGTAACTTGAATCTACGTATGGGATTTGGAGATGCTCATATTTGGACATATCCGTAGAATTAGTTAATTTCGCAGTGATAAGTAAGTATGATTCGGTTTCGCTAGGTATGAGGATATTTTATAGAGCTTTGATCTTGCTCGTTTTGCTTTCTCTGCCCTCTCTAGGCACGGTGAGCCAAGCTAGAGATGGCAAGGGGCGTTTTGTGGTTGTTGTTGATGCTGGTCATGGTGGCAAGGATAGCGGGGCCGTGGGTAAGCGATCTAAGGAGAAAAACATTGTCCTGGATGTAGCTCTAAAGGTGGGTGAGCGGATCAATGTACTAAATCCCAATATCGTGGTCTATTACACTCGAAAGGATGACCGATTTATTGGTCTCCAGCAGCGAGCAGACTTTGCCAATAAAAAGAAAGCAGACCTCTTTGTATCCGTTCATGCCAATTCGCACAAAACCTCTCGTCCACATGGCTCCGAGACTTATGTGCTTGGATTGCACCGAACTCAAGATAACCTTGATGTGGCAATGAAGGAGAACTCTGTGATTCTCTATGAGAAAGACCATGGAGCTATCTATAAAGGTTTTGACCCTAATGAATCGGAAAGCTATATCATATTCAACTTTATTCAAAATAAGCATCTCTCCTCTAGTATCGACTTGGCGGAGTTGATACAAGGTGGTATGGTCAATGGGGGGTTAGGTAACCGCGGAGTGAAACAAGCTGGTTTTTTGGTGCTGAGGGAAGTAGCTATGCCTAGTGTGCTGGTGGAGCTTGGCTTTATCTCTAATCCTTCTGATGAAGATTATATGTTGTCGAAGAATGGGTCGAGAAAACTAGCCCAAAGTATCGCACAGGCAGTAGTAGACTACGAAGCTAAGATATCTGGTCGTGGAGGCGGAAGCCCTAAGGGTAAGGAAGCAGTGGCTGAGAATGCACCCGAGGTCGCCTCGCAGTCTGTAGCGACCAAATCCGATGGTAAGGCCGTTGCCGGAGAAATACATTATCGAGTACAGGTGATGGCAGATACAAGAAAGCTAAAACCAGGTTACTTCGGCTCATATAGGGATGTAGTAAAAGTAACTAAGGAGGGTAAGTACTATAAGTACACCTTTTATGATACCACTAGCCTAGATGAGGCAAAAGGCTACCAGCGTGATTTGAGACGGAAGTATAAAGATTGCTTTATTGTAGGCTTTGATGGAGAGGGTAACAAGGTAGGTAGTTATTATTAATGACAAGGGAGATAAGAATAACATATGAAGAATAGACATTATTCCCCGCACAGTAAGATGGCGGATTTGGTGAGTGAACACTATAATATCCTGCTACTTATCTATAGATTTGATATCCCATTGGGAGTCGGTGAGCGGACGATCAAGGAGATCTGTGATGAGCATGGTGTTGATGTGGATACTTTCCTTTTTGTGGTCCATTTTATTCTCTTTGATGAGGGGGTAGGGCAGAAAGGGTTGTACAAAAAACTATCAATACCTCTACTAATTCGTTTCCTTAGAAATAGCCACAGCTACTTCCTTGATTTCAGGCTTCCTGAGATCCGAAGAAATATGTTGGAAGCTATTGAGCAGGCCCCTGAGGATATAAGGTTTGTGATTCAGAAGTACTTTGATAATTATGAAAAGGAAGTGTTTCAGCATATGAAGTATGAGGATGAGGTGGTTTTCCCATACATTGAGTCACTTCTGGAGGGAGCTAATGACCTAGAGTATTCTATCCGAACTTTTGAGAAGCGTCACGACCAAGTGGAGCTAAAAATGCTGGAGCTTAAGAATATATTTATTAAGTACTATCCGATGGAGATGGACTTCAAGGTAAATAATGTGCTTCATGATCTCTTTACCTGTAGTGAGGAGCTTCACATTCATAATGATGTGGAAGATCATATCCTCATTCCTTGTGTAAGAGAAATGGAGGAAGACAAGCTAAATTAGAGCATTCTGTATATGAGATATTCGGTATTGGTGGCTGTGGGGGATGCTGGGCGTGCGCATTATATTGAGCATTTGCTCCAAAGACAGACGACCTTCCATTTGGGGTTAAATATGCTAGCAGATCCCTATAGGCTACTAGAGAGTTATAAGGAGGTGTTGCCTGACTTGCTGATTGTATCTCCCGACGTGGTTTCTGATCCAATGGTGCCTATCTTGAAGGAAGCACTTGGAAATGATGAGTTGAGGATCGTATCTTATTGTACCACATTGGCTGAAGCAGAGCTCTCAAAGAATTTTGATGGAAAAATCCTCTCAACAGATGGGGGGAATGAAGTCTCTAATATGCTTGAGAGTGTACTAGAGGTGGATGGAAGCAATGCAGAGGAGATGGTGCTGACACCTAGGGAGCAAGAGGTAGTGGTAGCAGTGGTGAAGGGGCTTACTAATAAGGAGATAGCCGAGAAGTTTTTCCTCTCTACCCATACGATCATTACCCACCGGCGCAATATAGCACGCAAACTCAATATTCATAGCCCTTCTGGTCTCACAATTTATGCCATAATGAATAAATTGGTAACGCTTGACGATGTGAAGGATCACATATAGTGCGACTATGGCTGGTATTTATGTTCACGTCCCTTTTTGTCAGAAAAAGTGCCTGTACTGTGATTTTTACTCTGTGGCCAACAACCGTGAGGTCGTTCGCTATGTAAAGGCGTTAAAGATTGAGGCACAAAAGCGAGCTTATGAGCTCGGAGGAATGGACATTGAGACCATCTACTTTGGCGGTGGAACCCCTTCTTTATTGCCACACCATTATATCGGAGAGATAGTAGGAGTATTGCGAAGCCATTACAACGTTTCACCATCGGCTGAGATATCATTTGAGTGTAACCCTGGTGACGTTGGAAAGGTAGATATTGAGCATCTGCTCTCCTATGGTGTCAATCGTTTTAGTATCGGGGCTCAGTCTTTCCACGATCGGTTGCTTCAAAAGCTAGGTCGCCGTCATAGCCATCAGGAGATCATTGCTCTCTTTGAGAGTCTACGCCAAGAAGGAGTAAATAATATCTCTCTTGACTTAATATACAGCATTCCTACAGAGGAGCTCAAAGAGCTAGGGGAGGATTTAGACCAATTGGTCTCACTTTCTCCAGAGCATATTTCTACTTATGATCTTATCTATGAGGAGGGAACTCCACTTTATGAGATGCGTAGTAAGGGAGAAATCAACGAGCTGAGTGAGGATGTTTCTATAGAGATGGCACATACTGTGAGGCAGGTGCTAACCGAGGCGGGCTATCAGCACTACGAGATATCCAACTTCGCAAAACCCTCTTTTCGTTCTAGGCACAATAGCAACTATTGGAGTGGGGTGCCCTATATCGGATTAGGTCCTTCCGCTCATAGTTATGTAGCTCCTTGGCGCTCATGGAATGCTAGTTCCTTGCCACTATATACCGATCAATTGCTTACAGGTGCAGGTTTTTTATCCCGTGAGATTGAGTATATTACCCCAGAGATGGAGTATGAAGAGTATCTCCTAACACGCTTACGAACTGCTGAGGGAATATCTATTGCAGAGATGGAGAAAAAAAACTTTGCTATTCCAGAAAAGTCACTTTTCAGGCTAGTGGATGAAGAACTCCTAAAGCAATGGGGCGATCGCTTTGCCCTTACTGATAGGGGCTGGGACTTCGCCGATAGAGTACTATTGGAGTTGGCGATGAATGACTAGACAATTGCTTTTTTATGAACGTTAATCATTAATGATATAAGGAATATGTTTTCACATTTGACTTTTTTATCTCGAAAGAGAAGGAGCGTGCGCGAGTATGCCAACCAACCTATTGATTCGGAAGTGCTAAAGGATATATTGGAGGCGGGGCTAAGGGCACCTACATCTAAGAATAGCAGAAGCACTCGATTCTTTGTGGTTGAGGATAAGCAGCTGCTCAAAGACTTTAGTGAATGCCGTGAGCGCGGGAGCCAGTTTTTGGCTGGTGCTCCAGTTGCCATTGTGGTGTGTAGCGATAGCAATAAGAGCAAGCGCCCTTATTCGGATTGTGCTATAGCTGCCTCCTTTATTCAGCTAGCAGTGACTGATCACGACCTTGGCTCTTGCTGGTGCCATATAGAGGACAGCCCTTCGCCCAAAGGAGCTACTGCCGAGGAGTATATCAAGTACAAGCTAGATTTGCCCGATAGCTATAAAGTACTCTGCATTATAGGCATAGGGGAGGTGGAAAAAGCCGATATGCTTAAGCCACGTGAACGAGAGGTGGAGTGGGAGCGTCTTTTCGTAGGAAGGTATGAGGAAAGAGAGCTTTAATTTCGCCTTAGTGGGTAGCGGCAGAGTGGCTACTCACTTGGCGGAAGCGTTAGTGAAGGGTGGGGTAACTTGCTCGGCACTATACAGCCCTACCAAGTCACACGCGACCGCATTGGCACAGAAGATAGGTGCCGAAACTGTTGACTCCATTGATCAGCTAGCTGACTTGCCAGTTGATTTTGTCTTGATTGCAGTCAAAGATGATGCGATTGGTGAAGTAGCAAGTCATTTTCCTAGTGGTTATAGCGGTGTAGTGCTGCATACCTCAGGCGGAACTTCAATAGATGCTTTGTCAGCCATTAGGCATCGCGGAGTACTCTATCCGATGCAGACCTTCTCTGAAAATAGAGAGCTGGTGATTTCTGAGATCCCTATTTTTCCAGAAGCCAATACCCAGAAATGTCAAGAGGTCATCGGCAAAATCACGAATGCGTTATGCAGCAGACAAGTACATTATCTATCTAGTAAGGAGAGAGTGAAGCTGCATTTAGCCTCTGTCTTTGCGTGCAATTTCGTTAATCATCTCTACTCCATTTCCGATGAAGTGTTACACGATATTGGACTAGACTTTCATTTGCTGGGTCCTTTAGTCAAGGAGACCTTAAATAAAGCGTTATCAGCTTCGCCCAAGGAGGTACAAACAGGGCCCGCTATTCGGCACGACTATCGGACTATCGATCGCCATTTGGCACTTCTTCAAGGTCAATCACGTGAGATCTATGAGGTGCTGACTAAGTCAATTATGAATCATTGATTTACTTAAATATGAGTTCTTTTCCAACGGATCTAAACCATATCAAAGGAGTTTTATTTGATGTCGATGGGGTGCTCTCGAGAGTCACCACCCATATCGATAGCGAGGGGGTGCCAGAGCGAACTGTCAATGTACGAGATGGTTATGCGATACGAGAAGCCTGTAGGCAAGGACTTGTGCTCGGGATCATCTCCGGAGGTTATTCCGATAGTGTGCCGAAGCGATACAAAGGTCTAGGCATCCAGCATATCTATATGGGGGCTGGTCTTAAAATCGATGCTCTTAATGACTTTTTGCAGAAGACTGGTCTTAAAGCATCAGAATGCCTATTTTGTGGTGATGACATCCCCGACATTCCAGTGATGAAAGCTTGTGGTTTTTCGGTGGCTCCTAAGGACGCTTCACCAGAGACCAAAGCAATTGCTAGCCACATAGTTCCTATTAATGGAGGCGAAGGGGTAGCACGTGCTGTGCTCGAAGAGGTGCTAAAAATGAAAGGATTATGGCTCAATGACGAGCACGCATTTGGTTGGTAAATATGACAAATGATGGAAAAGTGGCACATCCACTAGAAGCAAGGTTAAGAGGGCTCCATATCATTCTTGGCTCCCAATCTCCTCGCAGGGTAGAACTACTAAAACAGCTGGGGCTCACCTTTGAGGTGCGCCCTAGCCACGCACCAGAGGATCACATTGAAGTGCAGGACCCGCATGAAGTGCCATTGGTATTGGCAAGTCGCAAGGCTGAGTTCTTACTTCCTCAATTACACCCCAATGATCTACTGATTACAGCAGATACAGTAGTGGTCTTGGAAGGGCAGATTCTTGAGAAACCCCACAGCCTCGACGAGGCGGTCACCTATCTCAATAGATTGTCTGGAAAGTGGCATCAGGTAATTACAGGTTATTGCCTTACAATGTCTGATCGACAGTTCAAAGCGAGCGTGACGAGCGATATACTCTTCGACCATTTGACCGAAGAGGAGATTAGTTACTATGTAACTCGGTATGAGGTCTTGGATAAAGCTGGGGCTTATGGCATTCAGGATTGGATAGGGTTGATTGGAGTAAAGGAGATTCAAGGCTCCTACCACAATGTAATGGGGCTGCCTACAGCGCATCTTTATCAGCATCTCAAGGAGTTTCTACCCTAATTATTGCCTCTTTGCCTTAGTAAACAGTAATTTCTTATTGCAAATTCGTGGCAAATAGCAATTATTGTGTTATCTTTGCACACAGTAAAAGTTCGGGATGTAGCTCAGTCCGGTTTAGAGTACACGTCTGGGGGGCGTGGGGTCGCTGGTTCGAATCCAGTCATCCCGACTATTTTATAAAGCTTCTTTAGAAGCAATCTAGGTTAAATAGATGGATTGGTTGGGTAGCTCAGCTGGATAGAGCAATAGCCTTCTAAGCTATCGGTCATGGGTTCGAATCCCATCCCAATCACTGTGAGCCGTTTATGGCATATAGAATTAGGTCGCCTCATCGGTATCTTTATGATGCTGATGAGGCTATTTTATTTATAGAGTTGTACGAAGGTGCTCAGCCCTCTTGTCTATGGTATATATTTGTCCGACCCACAAAGGGTCGTGAGGTAGGGGATACTTGAAACAACAATCGGGTAGAGCGTTTTATAACCCTCTGATATTCAGTGCCCTTATCTGAGCAAAAATTGAGATGCAACTAAGCAATTACTTAGTTGCATCTCGCCGTTTGCTTAGTTGCATCTCGTCAATTGGTTAGTTGCAACTCAACTTTTAGCCTCCTACTACGAAGGAAATATTGGGGTGTTTTGTGAGTCTATATTAAATACCCTCTTATTAGTGGAGTGGTGCTGCTTGTGTGTGAAAAATAAGAGAGTTGAATAAATTGTATATCCAACTCTCTTATTTACTTTAGAGCGGTAGGCGAGGTTCGAACTCGTGACCTTTGGCTTGGGAAGCCAATGCTCTACCAACTGAGCTACTACCGCAAGTGCATATCTTGTACCCGAAGCGGGACTTGAACCCGCACAGCCATTGCTGGCCAAAGGAGTTTAAGTCCTTCGTGTCTACCGATTCCACCATCCGGGCTCGTATCCTTAATTGCTCTGCAAAGGTAATCTAAATTTCTCAATTATACAACGAGATCTGTTGCCTCTTTCTATCCATCTGTTAATAGGTCGTTGACCTAATACACTCAATTTCTTTTTTTATTACCTTTGCGATAGATTTATCAACATTTAATTACTTGTTTATGTATAAGAAGTTTATTTTATTCGTTGCCTTTGCTTTGTCAGCATTGAGCTGCTTTGCTCAGGAGCCACCTGTACAGCGTTCGGCTGACAATGTGGCATTTAGAGATTCCATTGCGAATTTTCTGAAGCTGGAGGGATATGTCCCATCTATTGATGAAGATGGCGACATTGAATTTAAGAAGGAGGGAAGCACTTATTTTGTTATAGTTGTAGATGATGAGGCTCCTTTTTATGTGCAGTTTACCTATTATTTAGGAATGGACGAGGATACAGACCAAGTTGCGATGCTAAAAGCTATGAATGAGACTAATCGAGACAATCGCTGTATCAAGTGCTCTATCGTAGATAAAGATTTACTCTGGATTACTATAGAATCTTATGATGCTACCGTAGCAGAGTTCGAAAAAACCTATGACCTTTATTTGGAGCATCTTTCAGAGAGTGGGGTGATTTTGGCGCAAGCTTACGACAAGTATAGCAAGGAAAAGACAAATCAATCCAAGTAATCGAGCTCATACTCTTTAGAGTATAGCCTCTAGTATAAAATAGCGGGGTCGACTATCTAAATAGTCGACCCCGCTATTATGAAATCGCTTGTGAGGAATTACTTCTCCTCTTCGGCAGTTGCTGTCTCCTCCTCCTGCTTAGGATTGAGAATCTCATGCAGCTCCTCTGCATTTACCTGCTTAGTCTCTAGCTTTACCTTATCGAGCATCGCTTTACCTACCTTCTGCTCTAGAATGTTCATCTCAATAGAGTAGGCGAAGTTGCTATCGCTTAGTTGTTGCTCAGCGTACTTAGCTACGATCTCGTGATCGGGATTGTGCCAACCCATCTGGGCAAACTGGCTACGGATCATCTCATAAGCAAAGCCCTTGATATCCTCGTCGCTAACCTTTAGCTCTTCACGATTGGCGAGCTCTCTCACGTACATTTCGCGCTTCAGGCTAGAGATAAGAGCCTCCTTATCTACCTTTTCGGCTTTCTCCTCCTCGTCGTTTCTCTTGAGGTTGTCGGTGTACCACTCTACGATCAGGTCGTCGGCTAGCTGTAGCTTTGGTGCTTTCTCCTCCTTCACATACTCCATAAAGTCTTGTGTGAACTTGTACTCAGCATTGCCATTCTCAGAGCTTTGCATAAACTCCTTTAGCTTGGTCTTGGCCTCCTCCTCATTGTGTACCTGGTCCTCACCGAAGACGGTGTCGAAGAACTTCTGATCTAGTTCTGCTGGTACCATGTGGCGAATGGTCTCAATTTGGAAGCTAAACTCCTTATCCTTCAGCTCCTCAACATGATCCTTCTCTATGCCGAGTAGGCTAGTGAGCTCAGCTGCATTGCCCTCGAATGCCTTGTAGGGGTTGAATACCACTACAGAGCCCTTGCCTGCATCAATGAACTTCTTTTGCTCCTCTTCGTCCTTCATGAACTGAGGATAGATGGTTACATTCTCCTTGAGGATACCACCCTCCTTGCGCGTGTCACCCTCGATCTCTGCGATATCACCACCTACAATGGCATCGGCCACTACGGTATCGGTCTCTTGGAGGTCGGCATTGGCTTTCTGCATCTCCTCCAACCTCGTTGCTACCTCTTCGTCGGTAATAGTTACCTCGTACTTAGTGAAAGTCTTATCGTCGAAATTAAAATCGTACTCACTTGGATAAAGAGCTAGCTTGAAGTAGAGCGTCATATCATCCTTGGTCATCTCCTCGGTATTGCTCTCCTCAGGAATCGCCCAACCAATAACCTTGAACTCCTTTTCCTTGATGAAGCCATCTACTAGGTCACCTACAAGGTGGTTGATTGCTTCCAAGCGAACTCCTTCGCCAAACATCTTCTCAATCATCCCCACAGGTGCCTTACCAGCTCTAAAGCCTTTGATATTGGCACCCTGAGCTACCTTCTTTAGCTCTTTCTTATAGGCCTCTTGGTAGTTGTCTTTCTCAACATCTACTTGAAGTCTTACAAATCCCTCCTTTTGCTCTACTATTGAGATATTCATTACTCCTTAGTCTTGTTATATAGTTGATTATTTATTCTCCAAACAATTATCGGCAAATATACCTCTTTTTCGTCACATACTGATGCTGTACCCTCCTATTTTATCTATAACTATAAGTGATTACCTAACTTTTGGTATCTTTGATGAGTAGAATAGGGAGGGATTAAATATACAAGGCTTATGAAAGAGGTGATAAATAGGGTTGCCCAAATGGAAGAGGCTACCAATCGTATGAATGCGGCTAATGAGGCTTTGCAAGCAACTTTGGAGGAGTGGCGTAAAGCTCGAACCGCCTTTCAGGAGGTACACAAATATTACTACAGTCAGGAGTGGAGAGATGATGTGGAGCTGAGCAATCAGGGTAAGCTCCCTAGTGACTTGCCACAGGGGGTCCTCTCCGAAGATTGGATTTACGATGTGATGGGCTCCAATCACTTTCTAGCATTGGAGCTGATTGATGCAGCGATGAAGCTAGAGCTGTATAGAGAAGATGAGCAATAATTTAAAATATATAACTAATTGAGAAGAAGTATGGCAGAGAAAGAGTTTCATTATCAGGAAATGTTCCCACTTGGTAAGGAGAAGACAGAATATTATTTACTGACCGATAAATATGTAAGTACGGCTGAGTTTGAGGGTAAAAGCATCCTCAAGGTGGAGTACGAAGGCATCCGCCAGATGGCGCGGCAGGCTTTTCACGATGTTAGTTTCTACCTCCGCCCCGATCATCAGCGTATGGTGCAGAAGGTACTTACCGACCCAGAGTCGTCTGACAATGATAAGTTCGTTGCCCTTACTTTTTTGAGAAATGCCGAGGTAAGTGCCAAGGGACTGCTTCCCTTCTGCCAGGATACTGGTACTGCGATCGTATTGGGTAAAAAGGGGCAAAGGGTGTGGACCGACTTTACCGATGAGGAGGCGATCTCTCACGGTATCCACGATACTTATACGGAAGACAATCTGAGGTACTCTCAGAATGCTCCATTGAGTATGTATGAGGAGGTGAATACAAAGACCAACCTCCCAGCACAGATCGACCTACTCGCTGTGGAAGGCGATGAGTACAAGTTCCTCTGTGTTGCAAAGGGTGGGGGATCGGCCAATAAGACCTATCTCTACCAGGAGACTAAGGCGATCCTTAATCCCGAGACACTGGTGCCTTTCTTGGTGGAGAAGATGAAGACTCTCGGTACAGCTGCTTGTCCTCCATACCATCTCGCCTTTGTGATCGGTGGCACTTCGGCCGAGACCAACCTTAAGACGGTGAAGCTAGCAAGTACCAAGTACTACGATGAGTTGCCAACGACAGGTAATGAGTATGGTAGAGCTTTCCGCGACCTAGAGCTGGAGCAACTGCTGCTGGAGGAGGCACATAAGATTGGCCTTGGAGCTCAGTTTGGTGGTAAGTACTTTGCTCACGACGTGCGTGTCGTTAGGTTGCCCCGACATGGTGCCTCTGTGCCAGTTGGAATGGGTGTAAGTTGTTCGGCCGACCGCAATATCAAGGCGAAGATCAATAAGGAGGGAATTTGGATTGAAAAACTAGAGACCAACCCTGCTAGCCTCATCCCAGAGGAGTATCGTGAGGGCTTTGAGGGCGAATCGGTCAAAGTGGATCTCAATAGACCTATGAGCGAGATATTGGCTCAGCTCGATCAGTATCCTGTCTCTACCCGCCTATCACTGAGCGGTACGATTATCGTAGGTCGCGATATTGCACACGCCAAGCTCAAAGAGCGTATAGATAAGGGAGAGGGCTTGCCACAGTATATCAAGGATCACCCTATCTACTACGCTGGTCCTGCCAAAACCCCTAAGGGTATGGCCTCAGGTTCATTTGGCCCTACCACTGCCGGTCGTATGGATCCTTATGTGGATCTCTTCCAGAGCCACGGCGGTAGTATGATTATGATTGCCAAGGGTAATCGTAGCCAGCAGGTGACCGATGCGTGTCACAAGTATGGAGGCTTCTACCTCGGAAGTATCGGAGGTCCAGCTGCTATCTTGGCACAGAATAGCATCAAAAAGGTAGAGGTGCTAGAGTACCCTGAGCTAGGAATGGAGGCGATTTGGAAGATTGAAGTAGAGGACTTCCCAGCCTTTATCTTGGTTGATAATAAGGGCAATGACTTCTTTAAGCAATTGAAGCCTAGGAAGTAATTACTTAAAAGCATAAGGGAGAGAGGTGCACTTTGCCACCCCTCTCCCTTGTTTTGTTATGTCCAACAAGTGCCCCGTACTGAGGTTGGATCTTTTTAATGATAAGAATAAATAGAATGAATAATTTGGATAACGTAAAGAGATTATTGAATCAACGCCATAGCCACTACCAATTGGCTAGTGAGTGGGTGTCGCCACAAGCTGAGGTGGAGCAGATGCTCAAGGAGGTTTTGGCACTCGTTCCTTCTCACTTCAATTCGCAAGGCGTCCGAATGGTGCTACTTACTGGTGAGGCTCACAAGCAGCACTGGCAGCTGATAGAGAAGGTATTGATTCAGAATATTGGCGAGGAGGCTTATAATAGTGGTACCCGTGATAAGATCCATACCGCTTTTATGAGTGGAGTAGGGACCGTCCTTTTCTTTGATGAAGAGGAGACTACCCAGCAACTAATGAAGCAGTTTCCACTCTATGCCCACAACTTTCCTAAGTGGGCAGAGCAGGTGCAAGGGTCGCACCAATTGGCTGTGTGGCTAGGATTGGTAGGACTTGGATTTGGCGCTAGCCTTCAGCACTATATCGGGATGGACGATGATGCCATTCGCAATCAGGTAGGAGCCCCTCAGAACTGGCGTCTAGTAGCCCAAATGCCTTTTGGTAAATCACTAGATGAGCCAGGAACCAAGGAAAAGTTGCCTGTGGAGCAATTGCTCAAGGTGCTTGACTAGTTTCTATTAATTGGCACCCAATTGATGAGCCCCCTCACACTAATTTATAGATGTGAGGGGGATTTTTATGGTTAAGAAATGCTTAATGTGTAATAAATAAAGCTAAGAGCCCTATTTATAGGTAGTGTATCTTGCTTTTTAGATTACCTTTGTGTGCATTAAAAAAAGAGAGCGTATTATGTTGGGCAAAATGATACATACACTTAGTCGGTTCAAGGTGCCACTATTATTGTGGTTCCTTGTGGGGGGGCGTCTCTCAATTTTCGCTCAGGATGACAAGATCCCACCTCCATTGGCCGAGGGCTATTTAGTCCCTGCTACAATATTTGAGGGGGATACTATTGCCAATTTCGCTCTGCCGGTAGTGCATATATTCAAGCCACTCAGACTAAATACACGTGAGCAGCAGCTTGCCTATCGGCGGTTGGTACGTGATGTAAAGAAAGCGCTCCCCTATGCCAAACTGGTCTCAGCTACGTTGATGGAGACCTATGACTATCTCGAAACGCTACCAACAGAACGAGAGAAGCGAAGGCATATCAAGCAGATGGAGAAGGACCTCCTCAAGGAGTTTACACCCCAACTGAAGAAGCTGACGCTCAATCAAGGAAAGTTGCTGATCAAGCTGATAGGGCGAGAAACAGGGTCTAGTAGTTATGGACTAATTGATGCCTACCTAGGTCGCTTTTCCGCAGGATTTTGGAACACCATGGCGGGAGCCTTCGGTGCCTCCCTCAAGACCGACTACGATCCCGAAGGCAAAGATGCCCTAATTGAGCGGGTCTGTGTGATGGTTGAGCGTGGCTATATCTAATAAGCCTTACCATGAAGAACCTCGGAGAGGTCCGATTTGTTGTAGCTCCCATGTGTCGGAGGGCGTAGCCCGAACGACTGGGGTAGGCAATAGTTCACGTAAATATTTGACCCCTTGCGGGTCGGACAACAGAGCCTAGGAGATTGCAATAATCTTGGAATAGGTTGTCCGACCCGCAAGGGGTCGTGGATTTTGGTCATCTTATTTACCCCCAGTCGTTCGGGGCTAACGCCCCTCCGACTAGGGGGCTACGACAAATCGGACCTCCTCGCGGAGGTCCCCTTACCCATTGACTCTCTGATGAATGTCTCGTAGTAAGTCTCTCCTAATGCGTAACCCCTCTTGTGACTACCTTTCGTTATGGTGGTATGGTGGCTATTTTTTAGTACATTTGTGGGAACACAATTCAAAACCTATAATAATGTACTAACTTATGAATCAAAAAGACCAAAAAACTACCGCCTACGGCTTTGATACCAAAGCTATTCATGGGGTGCCTCAGAAAAATCCATTCGGCACGCTCGCTACTCCTATTTACCAAACTTCCACCTACGTTTTTGATAGTGCTGAGCAGGGTGGTGCTCGCTTTGCTCTTGAGGAGCCTGGCTACATCTATAGCCGATTGGGCAATCCTACTTGCACTAGAGTGGAGGAGAAGCTCGCCCTTTTGGAAGGAGCCGAGGCTGCCATTTCCTGTGCTTCGGGAATGGGTGCTATTACCTCCGCCCTTTGGGTACTGCTTCAGCAGGGGGATCATATGGTGGCGCACAAGACGCTCTATGGTTGTACTTATGCCTACTTCTCTCACGGTCTCAGTCGTTATGGTATTGAGGTGACCTTTGTGGATATGACCAATCCCGAGGAGCTTCGGAAGGCGATCCGACCCAATACCAAGGTGGTTTACTTTGAAAGCCCAGCCAATCCTACTATGGATATGGTGGATATTGAGCAGATCGCAAAGATTGCCCACGAGCATGAAGGGATCACCGTGGTGGCCGATAATACCTATTGTACCCCTTACCTTTGCCGACCCATTGAGTATGGAGTAGATGTGGTGGTTCACTCTGCCACTAAGTACCTCAATGGCCACGGTGATGTGATTGCCGGATTTGTAGTGGGAAGCGCAGAGTATATCACCCAAGTAAGGTTGCTAGGAGTGAAGGACCTCACAGGCGCCTGCCTAGGCCCACTTGAGGCGTTCCTCATTGAGCGAGGTATGAAGACCCTTTCCCTCCGTATGGATCGCCACTCTAGTAATGCGCAGAAGGTGGCGGAGTTTTTGGAAGCACACCCCAAGGTGGAGAGCGTTCAGTATCCTGGTCTAGCCAGTTTTAAGTACAAGGCGATTGCCGATAAATATATGCGTCTCCCTGGTGGAATGATCTCTTTTGAAGTCAAAGGGGGCAAACCAGCTGGACAAAAGCTGATCAATTCATGCCAACTCTGCTCTATTGCAGTGAGCCTAGGAGATACTGAGACACTTATTCAGCACCCTGCCAGTATGACTCACTCACCCTACACCGAGGAGGAGTGTGCCGCAGCTGGAATCTCGCAAGGACTTGTTCGACTTTCCGTAGGTCTAGAGTCTGTTGAGGATATCATTGCCGACCTTAAGCAAGCACTCGACCAACTCTAATTTGGACTGATAAGGCCCGAACTGTATGTATAACCCCTTGTGGATCGGACAAGTTGAGCTTGTCTGACCCACAAGGGGTTGTATAATTTACTCATTACTCGCAAACCCTCCCAGGGGTTACGCATTAGGTGTAAATGCATAAGTTAATGACCCTATAAAATAGGAGAAAGTAGTGGCCCAAAAAGCCCATTTATAACAAACTGATATTCAATACTATATAAAAGAGAAAAATGAGTTGCAACTAAGCGATCGGCGAGTTGCAACTAAGCAAATGCCGAGATGCAACAAAGCAAATGCATAGTTGCAACTAAACTTTTGCTCTACTAACTAGGGTGTAAACCTTCGTGTAAAAGTCTCTATTTTTCTCCTCGTGTACTTTCTTACCTGCCACCACAAAAACACCGAATGACTTTTAGAAGTCAATGATTTTCAGTGGTTTTAATAAGTGCTATGGATGTCCTGCTAAATATCTATTTCAGAGCCTTTTAAGAGGAGTGATGATAGAAGCCCGAAGGGCTTCCATGGCCTATTAACCCA
>NZ_KV820675.1:68360-98721 GCF_001815465.1 Porphyromonas sp. HMSC077F02
ACCTGCGAGGAGAAGGTTGGGAAGAGGAATAGACCACAAACTACTACCCCGAAGGGGTTGCACTTTGGTATCCATAGGTTATTGTGGATATGCAACCCCTTCGGGGTAGTGTGATATAATGGTGACATCGCTACCCAAGCTTCACCCTCAGGCTCGCTGACGCTCGCCTTCAGGGGGAAGCTTGGGTTATTAGTCCATGAAACCCCTTTGGGGTTTTCGGGCACCACACAATATATATGACTCCTTGTGGGTAGGTCAACCTTTTCTAGGATTAAACTAGATGGGTTGTCCGACCCGCAAGGAGTCGTGAATTTTGGTTACCTTCTTTACCCCCATTCATCGGCTCTGCGAGCCTCGAATGTGGGCTACAACAAATCGGACCTCCTGCCGAGGTCCTTTGTCTTTGGCTCTGATGAATGCCAGTCTGTAAGATGTTTCTAATGCGTACCCCCTGTAAACCCTCTCTCGTTATGATCTATCCCCAACTTTTTTGGTATCTTTGGCTATTAAATGGCGTAATGAAGTAGATATGGGTAGGCAGTTTGACTTTCGGAGCAAGGCGATGATGGGGAGTGATCCTCACCAATATTTTCCAAAGCAGTTATCCACCCCTGCTTATGTGCAGGTGGAGGCTCAGCTGAGGGCCAACTTGGAGCGTATCCAGCAGGTTGCGGAGCGATCTGGTGTGGAGATTATCTTGGCCTTTAAGGCGTATGCTCTATGGAAGTTATTCCCTATCTTTAGAGAGTATATCTCGGCTTCTACTGCTAGTTCATTGGCTGAGGCACGAATGGGTAGGGACAAGATGGGTAGCCTCACGCATACCTATGCCCCCGTTTATAAATCGGAGGAATTTGAGGAGATTATGGAGTGTAGCACCCATATTGTCTTTAACTCCTTATCGCAATTTGAGCGGTACTACCCTAGGGTGCGGGGCTATCAAGGTCACCCGATAGAGTGTGGTATTCGAATCAACCCCGAGTACAGCGAGGTGGGTACAGAGCTCTACAATCCAGCTGCTCCAGGTAGCCGTATGGGAACGATTGTGTCGCAGATTCCTGAGAAACTTCCTCAGGGCTTGGTGGGTATTCATATCCATACACACTGTGAGAGCAATTCCTATCAATTGGAGCGGTCACTCAAGGTAATAGAGGAGAAGTGTGACCATCTATTGAAGCAGGCAAAGTGGCTCAATCTAGGAGGTGGCCACTTGATGACGCATCAGGAGTATGATGTGGAGCACTTGATCGGGCTTTTGCTCAGCTTTAAGGCTAGGTATCCGCATCTCCATATTATCTTGGAGCCAGGGAGTGCTTTTGCTTGGGAGACTGGCTACTTAGTTGCCACGATTGAGGATATTGTGGAGAATCATGGTATAAGAACACTGATGATGGATGCCTCTTTTACCTGCCATATGCCTGATTGTCTTGAGATGCCTTACCAGCCACGTGTGAGGGGTGCAGAGATGGCACCCACGGCTACCCATACGCACCAATATCGTATCGGGGGTAATAGCTGTTTGAGTGGCGATGTGATGGGCGATTGGTATTTTGCTACTGAGCCCAAGGTGGGCGACCTCCTCATCTTTGAGGATATGCTGCACTACACCAGTGTGAAGACTACGATGTTTAATGGCATTAAGCACCCTTCCATCTGTGTGGAGCGATTGGATGGACAGCTAGAGTTGCTAAGAGAATATGGGGTGGAGGATTATTTGAGTAGAATGGATTAACCGAGGGTATCGTTGCCCTTTTTGAGGGCTTTGGATACTTATATTTGGAGAAGATAATGGCTTTTTTTGGACTGTTTTCAAAGGAGAAAAAGGAGACGCTGGATAGTGGATTGGAGAAGACCAAATCCTCTTTCTTTGGGAAGCTCTCTAGAAGTGTGGTCGGAAAGACCAAGGTGGATGATGAGGTACTCGATGAGCTGGAGATGACGCTGGTGAGCAGTGATGTAGGGGTGCCTACCACGCTCAAAATCATCAAGCGGATTGAGGAGCGTGTAGCTAGAGATAAGTATGTGGGGACTGGTGAGCTACAGCAAATCTTGCGTAGTGAAGTGGCTGCTATGTTGGAAGAGAATAATACCAGTGATGGTACCGACTTCTCCATCAAAGAGCAGGAAAAGCCCTACGTGATACTGGTAGTGGGGGTTAATGGTGTGGGCAAAACGACCACCATTGGCAAGCTCGCCTATCAATTCAAGAGCTCAGGATATAAAGTAGTGCTCGGGGCTGCCGATACCTTTAGAGCGGCAGCGGTAGACCAATTGGTGATATGGGGTGAGAGAGTAGGTGTGCCTGTCATCAAGCAGGAGATGGGGAGTGACCCAGCTTCGGTTGCTTATGATACGGTGGCTCATGCCAAGGCACAAGGTGCCGATGTGGTGCTGATTGATACCGCTGGTAGGCTACACAATAAGGTGGGGCTGATGAATGAGCTGACCAAAATCAAGAATGTGATGAAGAAGGTATTGCCCGAAGCTCCGCAGGAGGTGCTGTTGGTTTTGGATGGCTCTACGGGGCAGAATGCCTTTGAGCAGGCGAAGGAATTTACCGCTGCTACTGATGTAACCGCTCTAGCTGTGACGAAACTCGACGGAACCGCAAAGGGTGGCGTGGTTCTTGGAATTTCTGACCAATTTAAGATCCCTGTGAAGTACATCGGTCTGGGTGAGCAGATGACCGACCTACAGTTATTTAATAAGCAGGAATTTGTGGATTCTTTATTTGGCGAGTAGTGAAGAAGAATAGAGTAGATGTGATCACCATGGGGTGCTCCAAGAATCTGGTTGATTCGGAGCATCTGATGAAGCAATTTGCTAGCTATGGCTACCAAGTGGTTCATGATGCCGAGATTCCTGAAGGGGAGATTGTTGTGATCAATACTTGTGGCTTTATAGAGAGTGCACGGGAGGAGTCGATCAATGCAATTCTGCAATTGGTAGAGGGGAAAAAGGAGGGGCGGATCGGCAAGCTATTTGTAATGGGCTGTCTGAGTGAACGGTATATGGAGGAGCTTCAGGCGGAGATCCCAGAGGTGGATAGGTTTTATGGTAAATTTAATTGGAAGGAGTTGTTGGCTGATATTGGAAAGGCATACCACACCACTCCAGCCGATTTGAGGCTCCTATCAACTCCCGACCATTATGCCTACCTCAAGATTGCTGAGGGGTGCGACCGTACTTGTGCCTACTGCTCTATTCCACTGATGACGGGAAGGTACCAATCTCGGCAGATGGAGGAGATTCTTCAGGAGGCTAAGAGCCTTGCCACACAAGGGGTGAAGGAGCTTCAGTTGATTGCTCAGGATCTGACCTATTATGGGATAGACCTCTACAAAGAAGCAAAACTACCACAATTGGTGAGGGAGGTCTGTAAGATTGATGGCATTGAGTGGGTGCGACTACACTACGCTTACCCCAATCACTTCCCAATGGAACTGCTAGATGTGATTAGGGAGGAGCCGAAGGTGTGCAAATACTTAGATATCGCCTTACAGCACATCAATGATGAGGTGCTGAGCTCTATGCGACGCTTCGTGACGCGAGAGGAGACGCTAGCACTTATCTCGACTATTAGGGAGCGGGTGCCAGGTATTTATTTGCGGACCACTTTGATGGTGGGGCACCCTGGGGAGAGTGAGGAGGCCTTTGAGGAGTTGATGGACTTTGTGCGAACAGTCCGCTTTGAGCGAATGGGTGCCTTTAGCTACTCTCACGAGGAGGGGACCTATGCTTATCAGCATTATGAAGATGAAATCCCTGCCGAGGTAAAGCAAGAGCGACTGGATCGCTTGATGGCGCTCCAAGAGGAGATTGCTTTTGAGAAGGCGGAGGAATTGGTGGGTACCACTCAGAAAGTGATCATTGATCGGGCTTCGGAGGGCTACTATATTGGACGTAGCCAGTACGACTCACCAGATGTGGACCCCGAGGTGTTAGTAGTGACGGATGAGGAACTGACCATTGGGGACTTCTATGATGTGGAGATTGTAGAAGCAGATGGCTTTGATACCATTGGGAGATTGCTATGAGTGATAAAAGCGATATCTTGAGGCAGGCGCAGGCCCTTATGCAGGCGAGGTTGGTGGAGCAAAGTGACCTCGTGTTGCCATGCATTGGCCTATTTAGAGCTCGGTTTTGCGAAGAGTACATTTTGACCGAGGAACGAGGTCGGATGTTGATGCCTCCACATATCGCTATGGAGTTTATTCCCGCTGAATACCTATTGGAGGCACAGCGTTATACTCAGTTGGATTATGATGCACCTACTTCATATGTAACGCAAGAGTTTATTGAGTCATTAGCTCTGCTTCACAACTTAGATGAGGAGGAGGTCTCTAGAGCTCTTGCTGCTGAGCTAAAGGTGTTTCTTGATGGCTTGTTTAGGGGACGAAGGGTCTCTCTATTTAGTCTAGGTGATTTCTATGTGACGGAGGAGGTTGAGGGGGTATTGTTGTTGAACTTTGTCCCTTCTAGTACGATTCTAGAGCTACTTAATCAACCTTTTTCTGTCTACAAGCCTACGTTGCTTCGGGAGAGCGTCCAATTTCCAGAGCTTCAAACAACCTCTACGGTAGCTGAGGGGGCGACTGTGGCTCAATTTGCCATTACTGATAGTATCACCGCTAGTGAAGAGCTAGAGAAGCCGGAGGTCATTGAGCAACCGGTTCAAGCAGAAGCTGTTCCGGTTGAGGCGACCTCAGTTGCATCTCCAGAGAAAAAATCCCGCAACACTGCCCCAATCCTTTGGATCTCCTTGGCAGTGGTGGCACTACTTGCATTAGTCGTGTGGTGGCTAGCCCCTAAGTCTCCAGCACCTCTGTCCGAAGAGAGTAAGCAGGTGGCTGTGGTGAAATATACTATTCCTGTGGCGAAAGACACCCTTATACTCACGCCAGAAGACCCTATTGCAATAGATACCATTCAGGTAAGTAGGGGAGGCTCCTTGGCACAGATTGCTCGTAAATATTACGGCAATGTATATTACTGGGTCTATATCTATATGGCGAATAAAGATAGTATCCCTGACCCGAATAACCTGCGTTATGGGCAGACTCTGATGGTTCCTTCGCTTGAATGCTACGATCTCAGAAAGGATTCTCTTGAGGCGATCCAAGAGGCGAAAGCGTGGGAGACCATTATCCAAAATCGAAAGTTTGAATCTTACAGAGAGCAAAGAGCTACAATCTCATTACCATGATGCGAAAAATACTTTTTTTATGCCTAGTCGGTGTGGCTAGCTTATTGAATTTGAATGCCCAAGTACAGCCTGTTGATCATGTTGAAGTGCTGATGGGCACAATGTCGACCTATGAGCTTTCGTCGGGCAATACCTATCCCGCCATAGCTCGGCCGTGGGGGATGAACTTTTGGACTCCTCAGACGGGGAAGAATGGCGATGGTTGGCAGTATACCTATACCGCTAATAAGATTCAGGGTTTTAAGCAGACGCACCAGCCAAGCCCATGGATGAACGACTACGGGCAATTTGCTATTATGCCGGTGACAGGTGAATTGCGTGTGAAGGAGGCGGAGCGGGCAAGTTGGTTTTCGCACAAAGCGGAAGTGGCGAAGCCATATTATTATAGTGTCTACTTGGCCGACCATGATACCGAGGTGGAATTGGCACCTACTGAGCGTGCCGTGGTATTCGATATTCACTACCCCGACTATCTAGATAATTATCTGGTGATAGATGCGATGGAGGCTCCCTGTAAGATCTCTGCAGATGAATCTCGGGGAGTGGTTACAGGATATACCACTAAGAATAGTGGTGGAGTGCCTGATAACTTTTGCAATTACTTTGTACTGACTAGTGATGTGCCATTTGAACTGGTCTCTTCCGATAGCACCACTCTAGCGATTGGTTTCCCTAGAGGTAGCAAAGTGACCCTAAGGCTGGCTAGCTCGTTTATCAGCACAGAGCAGGCTTGGCAGAATCTGGAGGAGGTAGCTGGTCGCTCTCTAAGCGAAGTGGCAGAGGAGGGGCGTGCTGAATGGGACCGTTTGCTTGGACGGCTACAAGTGAAGGGGACCGACCTCGATGATATCCGCACTTTCTACTCTACACTCTATCGTTCGCTACTCTTTCCTCGACGTTTTTATGAGGTGGATAAGGCTGGTAATATCCTGCACTACAGTCCGTACAATGGCAAGGTATTGCCAGGGTATATGTATACCGATACTGGCTTTTGGGATACCTTTAGAAGTCTATTCCCACTGCTCAATCTTTGCTATCCCGAAGAGGCGAGTAAGATGCAAGAGGGTCTTGCCAATGCCTATCGTGAGAGTGGGTTCTTACCTGAATGGGCTAGCCCTGGGCACCGTGATATAATGGTGGGGAATAATAGTGTCTCGGTAGTGGCAGATGGTTATATTATGGGACTTACCCCCAAGAAGGATGCTGAGGTGCTATGGGAGGCTGTGGTGCACGGTGCCCATAGCCGCCACCCTGAAGTGAGTGCTACTGGGCGTGCTGGATTTGAGTATTACAATAAGCTAGGATATGTGCCTTGCGATGTGGGTATTAATGAGAGTGCTGCTCGTACCCTAGAGTATGCTTATGACGATTGGTGCATCTATCAATTTGGAAAGGCACTTAATAAACCTGAGTCGGAGATTGCTATTTATCGTGAGAGGGCCATGAACTACCGCCATCTCTTTGATCCAAGCCACCGCTTGATGCGAGGAAAACTACTAAATGGAGAGTGGCAGGCTCCATTTAATCCGCTAAAGTGGGGTGATGCCTTTACCGAGGGAAATAGTTGGCATTATACTTGGTCGGTATTTCACGACCCACAAGGGTTGATCAACTTAATGGGCGGCACCAGTACATTCGTACAGATGATGGATAGTATCTTTAATGTACCTCCGCTTTTTGATGATAGCTACTACGGATTTACCATTCATGAGATAAGAGAGATGCAAATTATGAATATGGGCAATTATGCTCACGGTAATCAGCCAATTCAGCACGCTATCTATCTCTATAACTATGCTGGGGAGCCTTGGAAGGCTCAGTACCGTGTACGTGAGGTGATGAATCGCCTTTACGCACCTACGCCTGATGGGTATTGTGGTGATGAGGATAATGGGCAGACCTCTGCGTGGTATGTATTTTCGGCTATGGGCTTCTATCCTGTCTGCCCCGGGTCGCAACAGTATGTGATTGGTTCGCCTCTATTTGACGAGGTGCTCGTGGAGCGTCCTGGTAAGCAACCTATCAAGTTGAAATCAACGGATAATAACAGAGATAATCGCTACATACAGTCTATCTATATTGATGGAAAGCAGTGGAGTAGGAACTACTTAACGTTTGACCAGTTGAGGAATAGTGATGAAATAACATTTGAGATGGGTCCCCAACCCAACTATCAGCGAGGGACTATGCCAAGCGATGCTCCCTATTCTTTATCAAATGAGTAGTTGGTACTTCAGATTTTGTAATGAGGAGGTATCAATTGTGAGTAAAAAGTGTTATCTTTGTATTGTAATTCTAACCGCTTTATGTACAATATAGTATATATGGCTAGATATTTTTAATAGGACAGATATGGCTTACTCCAACAATGTGATGATTATTCGCCATGAGCTACTTTCAAAGCTTGTGCGACTTTGGTATGATGGTGAATTGGCAGAGAAAATAGATTCTGTACCCATAGAGATGATCCCACGGCATCGCAAAGAACGTATTCGTTGCTGTCGCCATAAAGAGCGTGCAGTACTGCGGTACAAGATGTTCCCGCTATTGGGACTAGATATGACGGATGAGGTAGATGAAGTGACCCCACTCTCATACTACGCTAAGCAGGCACTCGAGGAGCGTCAGAAGAAAGACAATCTTCTCTGTGTTGTTGATGAGGCTTGCACCAGTTGCGTGGAAATCAATTATGAGGTCTCCAACCTCTGCCGTGGCTGTGTGAGTAAGGCATGTTACAATGCATGCCCTAAGAAGTGCATCAGTTTTAAGAAAAATGGTCAGGCGGAGATTGATCATGATGACTGCATTAGTTGCGGTCGTTGCCATGGTGCTTGCCCCTACCATGCTATTGTATATATCCCTGTGCCCTGTGAGGCTTCTTGCCCAGTAGGTGCTATTAAGAAGGATGAGCGTGGTATTGAGCACATTGATGAAAGTCGCTGTATCTACTGCGGTTCTTGTATCAATGCTTGTCCATTTGGTGCTATCTTTGAAGTCTCTCAGGTCTTTGATGTGCTTCGGGAGATTAAGGCGGGTGAAAAGGTGATAGCTATTGTGGCTCCTGCTATTTTGGCCCAGTACGATGCCCCTCATGCTCAGGTGTATGGGGCATTGAAGCGTATCGGCTTCTCCGACGTGATTGAGGTGGCTCAGGGTGCTATGGACACTGTGCACCACGAAGGGCACGAGCTTTTAGAGAAGTTGGAGGCTGGGCAGTCCTTTATGACTACCTCTTGCTGTCCTTCTTTTTACGAAGCGATTGACAAGCATATCCCTAAATTGCATGACTTTGTCTCCGACTCTAAGTCGCCTATGTACTACACTGCTGAGCGGGCACGAGCTAAGTACCCCAATGGTAAGATCGTATTTATTGGCCCTTGCGTGGCGAAGCGCAAAGAGGCGCGCCGTGAAGGTCAGGAGGTGGACTATGTGATGACCTTTGAAGAGATTGCTTCAATCTTTTCTGCCCTTGAAATCGATTTGAAGAATGAGGAAAGCTTCCTCCCAGAGGTTACTTCTGTACGCGAGGCACACGGATTTGCCCAGAATGGAGGCGTGATGGGTGCTGTTCAGAGCTACCTAAGATGCCAGCCTGAGACTGCGGATAAGGTGGATAAGATCACTACGGAGATGATTTGCAATATAGACAAGAAGACACTTGCGAAGCTCAAAGGGTATGCGGTACGAGGCACTGCTCCAGCTCAATTTATTGAGGTGATGTGTTGCCCTGGTGGGTGTGTCAATGGACCGAGTGCCCACAATCATATTGTGGCAGGTCGTAAGCAATTGGCTCAAGAGATCTCAACGATTCCACTCACTTATGCCGACCTCCCTCGCTAGGCTTTTACAAGGAGAGCAGCTTGAGGAAGAACAATTCCTCGAGTTGCTCAACTGTGAAGGGAATGAGGTGGAGAAGGCAGCAGGAGCGGTTGCGAAGGAGCACTTCGGCCGTGAGATAAAGCTTCGTGGGCTCATTGAAATTTCCAATTATTGTCGTTCCGACTGCTACTATTGTGGTATTCGTGCTTCTAATAGAGCAGTTGATAGGAACCGACTAACAGAGGAGGAGATTCTTGAGGTCTGCAGTATAGGAAATACTTTAGGTCTCGGTACGTTTGTACTCCAAGGTGGTGAAGACCTGTACTGGAGAGGAGACCGCTTGGTAGAGTTGGTGCGTGAGCTACATCGGAAGTATCCCAATGTGGTATTGACCCTCTCACTTGGCGAAATGAGTCAACTTGAATATCAAGAGCTTTATGATGCGGGAGCCAGACGGTATCTATTGCGTCACGAGACGATAGACCCGCTTCACTTCCAGCAACTTCATCCTCCGCGTCAGCGTATTGAGAGTCGTGTAGTGGCCCTTAATGCTCTGAAAGAGATTGGCTTTGAGACAGGAGTAGGGGGTATGGTTGGCTCGCCTGGTCAAGAGCTTTGTCATTTGGCACGCGACCTAGCCTTTATCCAAAGGTTTCAGCCAGCGATGATTGGGATTGGTCCTTTTCTGCCACACCACGATACTCCATTTAGAAGTTACCCGAGTGGTTCGCTAGACCTCACGGTACGCATGGTGGCTCTTTGCCGCTTGATCTGCCCGACTGCTAATATACCAGCTACTACAGCTGTGGCGTCACTCTCCAATGAGGGTCGTCAGCGGGCGATTGAAGCGGGTGCCAATGTGGTGATGCCCAACCTTTCACCGCCTCGCTTTCGGCAGTTGTATCAACTTTATGATCATAAGGCGAGCTTTGGAAGTGAAGCAGCAGAAGGAATAGAATTATTGCGATCGGAGCTAGCGACGTATGGCTTTACAGCAAAATAATAAGATAATGAAGTACGATAAGTATTCGGCACATGCCGAGGAATTTATAAATCATCAAGAGATACTTGATACCATCGCCTATGTAGAGGCGAATAAAGACAATAAGGAACTGCAGAGAGCTATCCTAGAGAAGGGGCGTGAGGCAAAAGGCTTAGATCACAGAGAGGCAGCGCTTTTACTCCTCGCCACAGATGAGGATATTAGGCAAGCGACTGCTGAGCTGGCAGGCGAATTGAAGCATCGCTTCTATGGGCGAAGGATAGTGCTATTTGCTCCGCTTTACCTCTCTAATTACTGCGTTAATGGCTGTACCTATTGCCCTTATCACTTGAAGAATAAGCAGATTCCACGACGTAAGTTAACCCAAGAGGAGATCCGGCAGGAGGTAATAGCTCTGCAAGATATGGGTCATAAGCGGTTGGCACTAGAGACGGGGGAGCACCCTGTGCATAATACGATGGAGTATCTGCTTGAGTCGATAGAGACGATCTACTCTATTCACCATAAAAATGGAGCTATCCGAAGGGTGAATGTCAATATCGCTGCCACCACCGTGGAGAATTATCGTCGACTTCATGAAGCAGGCATCGGCACCTATATTCTCTTCCAAGAGACCTATCATAAGAGCAATTATGAAGCACTTCACCCGACTGGACCTAAGAGCGACTACGCCTATCACACTGAGGCGATGGATAGAGCTATGGAGGGCGGAATTGATGATGTAGGCTGTGGTGTCCTCTTTGGTCTCAATACTTATCTCTACGACTTCATTGGGCTTTTGATGCATGCGGAGCACCTCGAAGCTCGGTTTGGAGTGGGTCCCCATACCATCAGTGTCCCCCGAATTTGTCCTGCCGATGATATTTCTTTAGGAGACTTCCCCAATGCAGTACCCGATGATATCTTTTTGCATATTGTGGCTGTGGCTCGCATTGCCGTTCCATATACGGGTATTATTATGTCTACAAGGGAGAGAGCCTCTGTGCGTAGTGCTGCACTTCATCTAGGGGTGTCTCAGGTCAGTGGTGGCTCCAGAACCACTGTGGGAGGCTATGCCAATGAAGCGGATGCCAAGGACTCTGCACAGTTCGATGTGAGTGACCAGCGAACTCTTGACGAAGTGGTCGCCTGGCTCCTTGAAGAGGGACATATTCCAAGTTTCTGTACCGCTTGCTATAGAGAGGGGCGAACGGGTGACCGCTTTATGCAACTTTGCAAGAATGGTCAAATTGCCAATTGCTGTGGACCAAATGCACTAATGACACTTGAGGAGTATATCTCGGACTACGCGTCGCCACATACACGCCAATTGGCGGAACCTGTGATCCAGCGTGAACTAGCGCTGATCCCCAATCCTAAGGTGCAGGCAATTGCACGGGAGCGAATCCAGAGGATAAAAGAGGGAGAACGGGATTTTAGACTATAGCAAATATGAAGTCGGTAGCTACCCCTCAATCTGAATTGCCACATATCCTTATCTATGGATCAGTAAATAGTGGCAAGTCAACGCTATTCAACCTGCTGGTAGGGCAGGAGTATGCCGTTACTTCTCCTATCGCTGGCACCACCACCGATGTGCTTTATAAGCGTATTGAACTACCTGATGTAGGGCCTGTGGTGCTGGGAGATACTCCAGGAATAGGAGATACTTCTCCACTGGGAGCACAGAGAATGGCGGCCACTCGTGTGGCTTTGAGGCGCGCAGATATTGTGCTGGTTCTGGAGGAGTCACTAGATTCGCAGTTGGAAAAGGACTACCCAAATGCTATCTTTTTGCTCTTTAAGTTGGACTTTAGTGAGGAAAGAGAAGCATTGCGAGAGCGATCTCTTGAACTGATTGCTAAAACGCTTAAAGGACGGAAAACATATCAACGACAAGAGACCCTCTCAGGAAACCTCGCGAATCCAGGTGATCTAGTGCTTCTGGTGATGCCACAAGATAAAGCAGCTCCTAAAGGGCGACTGATCTTGCCACAGGTGCAGATGATGCGAGAGTTGCTAGATAAGCACTGTATGGTAATAGCCATTCAACCTGAGGAACTTGGTACGACCCTTTCCAAGCTACGAGCGATGCCCGACTTAGTCATCACCGACTCCTCTGTTTTCCAAGAGGTGGAGAAGCAATTGCCTCGCGAAGTACCGCTCACCTCTTTTTCAGTATTGATGAGTGCCTATAAAGGGGATATCCACCGTTTAGTGGCAGGTGCAAAAGCACTCGTTCAGCTACCACCCAATGCTCATATCTTAATAGCAGAGGCTTGTAGCCACGTGCCAACTAACGAGGATATTGGTCGGGTGAAGTTGCCTAAGTTACTACGTAAGAAGCTAGGGGATGAGCTAGTGATTACCCATGTGAATGGAGATGACTTCCCTACAGACCTAAGTGGATATCAACTGGTGATTCACTGTGGAGCTTGTATGATGAATCGCAATCATCTCCTTACTCGTCAGGAGGAAGCGACTCGCCAGCAAGTGCCGATGACCAATTATGGCGTCGCCATCGCTCAGTTGCTAGGCATACTTGATCGAGTGGTCCTACCATAATATCAATACACCACATCAACCTCTTCTTGCGTAAGCTCGCGGAATGAGAGTGCATTCAAAATGCCGAATGCAATGATGCCTACCGCCTTGGTATAATCAAGGGTTGCTTATTAGATTTACCAAGCAAAAACTCCAGCTAAAGTAGAGCCACTGAGCCCTACCTTGCAACCATTGGAATTCAATGTTATACATAAGCACTTGTCGAGATGCAACTAAGCAATCGGCGAGATGCAACTAAGCATTTGCCGAGTTGCATCTCGCCGATTGCTTAGTTGCATCTCAACTTTTACCCCACTACCATAGAGAGAATGTTGCACGAAGGATGAAATGCCAGCCACTGAGGATGAGAGCGAAGGGAGCGTACTCACGTACGTGACCGAGCTCGAATTCCGCAAGCGACGAAGCAGATCGCCTTCGTGCAACAGTCTCCTAAAGCGTAAGCTCTATTGGAATAGCAGCCTTTGATGGTGTAATCTTCTTTGACGGGTTTTCGTCTGGCTCTTGGGGGTATGCCAAAGATTTGGTAAATTTGAAATCAAAAGGGGTGGAGTGAAACTGAGAGAGAAAAGTTTGAATTTCAATATTATATATCTATGAAGTTAACAATACTAAGTGACTTGCTTCGTGACCATTTGCAATTGGTTGCCAAGGTGATAGGAGGTAAGGGGCTAGCCATTATGGAGTTTGCCCTAGTAGAGGTGAATGGGGAGAAGATGAGCCTGACCGCTACTGATGGTGAGACTAGGATTTGCAGCCATGTGGACTTGAGTAGCAAGGAGGGCGAGGATATGAGCTTCTGCGTCCGTGTGCGTCAGCTCGTGGAACCGCTTCGTGAGATTCCCAATCAGATGATTCAGTTTGAGCTGAACACGGAGGACTACGAGCTCCACGGTAAGTATAATAATGGCTTCTTTTCTTTCCCAGTGATTAAGGGCGAGGACTTCCCTGATGTGCAATCTCTTGGAGATGAAGGCTTGAAGGTGAAGATGCCCATTGCTAATTTCTATGAGGGGCTAGATAATACTGTTTATGCGACTACTGTGGATGATGTACGCCCTATCATGACAGGTGTGCATGTGGATATTCGTCCGGAGCATATCACTTTCGTTGCGACCAATGGCTTTTTGCTCTCCTATTACCGCCATTCAATGTTGGAGTTGAATGTCAATGAGCAGCATAGATATACATTGCACAAAAAGCCCGTTCAACTACTCCTTCAGGTGCTTTCAAAGAGTGATGATGGCGATATAGAGCTGGAGTTTCACCCCAACTTTGCGCTCTTCAAGACGGAGACGTTGGAGTTACAATGTAGGCTACTAGAGGGTAAGTATCCAAATTATGAGACGGTGATCCCTAAGGATAATGATAAGCTTTTGGAAGCTGATAGACTGCAACTTCTGGCAGCTACAAGGCGTGTGGCAGTCTTTGCCAATAAGGCAATGGGGCTTATCAACTTTGACTTCTCGCCATCTGAGCTAGTACTTAAGGCAACCGATCAGGACTTTAGTACGAAGGCAGAGGAGGCGGTGCCTGTCTCCTTCTCAGCTCCTGAGGCGCGTTTTTCATTTAGGGCAGAGCATCTGATACAGCTCCTTACGGTGATGCCTTCGGAAACTATTTCTATGCGGATCGGAGATGCTTCGCGTGCTGCTTTGGTGACACCAATTGGAGGTGAAGCTGGTGTGGAGATTGTAGTGGCGGTGATGCCACTCGTATATGGCTAATCAAAAGCGGAGAGGATTATGAGTAAGCTACATTTGAAACGTCCGATTGTCTTTTTTGATTTGGAGACAACGGGGCTTGACGTGGTAAAGGATCGAATTGTGGAGATCGCCCTCCTGAAAGTACACCCCGATGGCACTGAGGAGACCCTACACACGCTAGTAAATCCAGGAATGCCTATTCCCAAAACCTCCACGGCAGTGCACGGCATCAGTGATGCTGATGTGGCTGATAAACCGACTTTTGAAGAGGTGGGCAAACGAGTAGTCGCTTTCATTGAGAATTGTGACTTGGGTGGTTACAACTGCAATCGCTTTGATGTGCCTCTTTTAGCAGAAGAATTGCAGAGGGTAGGGACCCCTGTGGATTTTAGTCACCGCAAGGTGGTAGATGTACAGGTCATTTACTATAAGCAGGAACCACGAACGCTGACTGCTGCCTACCAGTATTATACCAATAAACCACTGGACGGAGCCCACTCGGCAGATGTGGATACCATGGCTACGTATGAGGTGCTTAAAGGGCAGCTGGAGATGTATAGCGACCTTCCCTGTGATGTGGAGAGTCTCAGTGATTATACCAAGCAGATGGATACTGTGGATCTTGGCGGACGTATGGTTTACGATGAAAGTGGTACTCCTTGCTTCAACTTCGGAAAGTATAAAGGGCAGCCAGTGGTTGAGGTACTTCGGAAGGATTCTGGATACTTCGGTTGGATGATGAATGGAGACTTTCCAAGAGATACCAAGATGCATCTGCAAAAACTAATGATAGAAGCCGAAAGAAAGTGAAAGGGAAAAAGATAGTACTGGGCATTACGGGAAGTATTGCGGCGTATAAGAGTGCCGTCTTGGCTAGGCTTCTGGTGAAGGCAGGAGCCGAGGTACAGGTGGTGATGACACCAGCAGCCAAAGAGTTTATTGCCCCTCTCACGCTTTCAACGCTTACTGGGCCAGCGGTACTTTCGGAGTTTTTTGAGGAACGGAGTGGTTCGTGGAATAGCCATGTGGACCTTGGGGTATGGGCCGATGCTATGGTGATAGCACCGGCTACAGCAAGTACCCTCGGTAAGATGGCCAATGGCATTGCGGATAATCTCTTGGTAACCACTTATCTATCCTGTAGAGCTCCAGTGTTTGTGGCTCCTGCGATGGACTTGGATATGTTTGCTCATCCCTCTACCAAACGTTCTTTGGAGACTCTTGCCTCTTGGGGAGTGCATATTATTGAGCCAAAAGAGGGCGAGTTAGCGAGCCACTTAGTGGGAAAAGGGCGAATGGCTGAGCCAGAGGAGATCTTTCAGACGCTTGAAAAGTACTTTGATGGTCCTGCTAAAAAGACATTGGAGGGGCTGAGTGTATTGATGACCTCGGGTCCTACATACGAAAAGATTGACCCCGTTCGTTTTATTGGTAACTACTCGTCGGGCAAGATGGGCAAGGCGATTGCTGAAGAGCTGGCTGAGCGTGGGGCAAAAGTAACGTTCGTTTCTGGTCCTGTGGAGTCACTTCCAAAGTCGGATAATATCCATGTGGTCTCTGTAGAGAGTGCCGAGGAGATGTATCGGGCTTGCCTAAGCGTACGTGATGAGTATGATGTGGCGGTCTTCTGTGCAGCTGTGGCAGACTATCGAGTAGCTACGCCCAATGACCATAAGATTAAGCGAGAGCAGGTAGGGGCACTCTCTTTGGACTTGATCCCTAATCCCGATATCTCTGCGGAGCTAGGCAAGCTCAAGTCTGCTAAGCAGTGGCACATTGGCTTTGCTTTGGAGACAAATGCGGAGTCTGAAGCGGTGATAGACAAAATGTCTCGGAAGCATCTGGATATGATTGTACTGAATTCTCTGCAAAATGAAGGCGCTGGATTTAAGGTGGATACGAATAAGGTGACTATCTTTGATGCACTTAATGGCGGTACTGTAGACTTGCCATTGATGAGCAAACGTAATGTGGCGAAAGCCATCGTTGATCGAATGGAGGAGTTACGCTTTATTTAGTATTTAGATGTATGAAGAGGGCGTGGGGCATCATTATTGGGCTTATGCTCAGCTGGTTATCCGCTACAGGACAAAGCTTTTTTGCACCAGAAGTCTCTCTGAATTTACAGGGGATTCCTGAGCAAAAGCAGGCGGATTTGCAGGGGTTGCAACGTCAATTGGAATATATGCTCATTGGTTATGACCCAGAGATAGAGGTGACATTGCGACCTAAGCAGCCTATTCGTATTCAGCTCTCGCTCTCAGTTACTCAGTCGGTAGGTGACGAGTATAGTGGCCATCTGGATATAGCTCTTTTTCGTCCAGTATATGGAGCTGATGAGGAGGCTCTTTTAGTGCTATTTCATGAGAAAAATCTGCTCTTTACCTTTGACCCACTACTCAGTCCTACCTTTATCGGAGGTGAGATTCCTGAGTCACCGCTCTTTAAGGTGATGTATTACTACGCTACATTGGGTGCCATGTATTACTATGATAGCTTCTCACTCTATGGAGGAGACCCTTTCCTTAATTATCTAGTGTCAAGAAGTGGCTTCTTTGAAGCGGGTTGGCAAGATAGTGGCGGATTGAGCAATACCCATCTTACCTCCAAGCTTTCGCCCTCAAAGTACTTGCCCGAGTTGCAGTCTAAGTGGGGTAGCTATTTTCGCGAGCTGTGGTATCTATACCATAGGGAGGGACTTGATAGCCCTCTTCCTACTGCTTATAATAGGGTGTTGACTGCGGTTTTACAAGGGCTTCGTCAATTAAGGGAGTATGATAGTAGCACTTCCTTTCTGACTTTGTTTTTTGATTCTAAGGAAAAGGACATGAGTGCACATTTCCAAGCCAATAAGGGTTCTTTAGAGGTGGGGAACACTCGTAGCTTAGTAGAGGAGTTATTTCCAAGTGTTGTGTTTAGTCGATGATTACTAGATTGTATATAAAGGATTTTATCCTAATTAAAGAGCTGGAGCTGGGACTCAAGGAGGGCTTTACTTCTATCACCGGTGAGACTGGGGCGGGAAAGTCTATACTAGTGGGGGCTATTGGCCTGATTTTGGGCAATAGAGCAGATACCACCACCATACGGGAGGGTGCTAAGAAGGCCATTATTGAGGCCGATTGTGACCTCAATGGAGTGTTGGGTATCGAGCAACTTTTTGAGGAGAATGACCTAGACTTTGAGCCAATTTGTCGACTGCGTAGGGAGCTTACAGTGGCTGGTAAAAGCCGTGCTTTTATCAATGATACTCCTGTCAATACTACTGTAATGAAGCTGATTGGTGAGCGATTAGCCGATATTCATTCACAGCACCACAATATGTTGATTGGTGAGGCTCACTACCAGATGAGTATCCTAGATACTTTAGGTGGCAATGAGTCTTTGCTTGAGGAGTATCTTGGTGCATACAATGCCTACCAAAAAGCTGCTAAAGAGCTGGAAAAGGAGCGGAAAAGGATAGAGGAGCAAGCAAAGGAACAGGAGTTTATTGCCTTTCAACTGGAGCAACTTGATCAAGCTAATCTCAGGAGTGGTGAGCTGACACAGCTTGAGGAAAGACAGTCCATGGCGCAACATACCAGTGAGATTGCCGATGCCCTCAATATGCTTATCTCTTTTGCTGATAGTGATATGGAGATTCCTGGAGTGGTACAGCAGATTCATACGGCGACCCGTTTGCTCTCCCATGCTGCTGAGCACTATTCTCAGGTGGAGGAATTGCATGAGCGTCTCTCCTCGCTAGAGCTTGAACTATCGGATATGATCCGTGAGGCGGGGGGGCTTTTGGATACCATTGAGGTAGACCCTAGTGAATTGGCACAGATTGAGGAGCGGATAGACCTTTTGCAAGGATTGCTCTTTAAGTTTAAGCTAAGTGATAGCGATGACCTCATTAAGCTTCGTGATGAGTACCGAAAGACGCTGGATAATATCACTAATTCGGATGCCTATCTTAAGGAGTTAGAAAAGGAACTAACGAAGAAGCAGGATGTGGCAAAAGCACTGGCAAAGAGACTTACTGAGCGCCGTACTAAGGTGGCAAAGGAGCTATTGCCTCCACTGCACGCATTAATGAAGGAGCTGTGTATTGCTGGGGCTACATTCAAGGTGGATTTGCAGCCCCTGGACAAGCTCACGGAGAGTGGTGCTGATGCGGTTCAGTTTTTATTCGCCACCAATAAACAGACGAAACTGCAACCGATTAGGGAGATCGCATCTGGCGGAGAGATTTCTCGCTTTATGCTGGCATTGAAGACCATCTTGGCAGAGCATAGTGTATTGCCTACTGTGATTTTTGATGAGATTGATACCGGTGTTAGTGGTGAGGTGGCTGAGAAGTTAGGCGGAGTGATGAAGCGCTTGGGTAGGAATATCCAAGTATTATCGATTACGCATCTGCCTCAGATTGCTGCACTTTCGGCCCATCAGTTGGTGGTAAGTAAGGAGGAGGAAGAGAGTGGTTTTTTTACCACCATTAGGGAGGTGAGTGGTGAGGAGAGGGTTAAGGAATTGGCAAATATGCTGACTGGTGCGGAGATGACGGAGGCAGCATTGGCCAATGCTAGAGCACTATTAGCACGAAATAAGTAACGTAATATGATGTATCGAAATAATGCAAGGGGAGGTAGGAGATACCCCAATAGATCTAGAGAACGTGATGAGATGATATTTGGTATCCATGCCATACGTGAGGCGTTGGAGGCTGGAGAGCAGATTGACTTTGTCTATCTCAAGAGGGAGAATAGTAGCGATGGGATTAAGGAGCTAATAGAATTACTCCGCAATCATCGGGTGCCATTAAGGAGGGTGCCGGTGGAGAAGCTGGATCGTTTGGCAGGTCGTAGCCACCAAGGGATTGTGGCGGTTAAGGCGGCTGCCCACTACTTTACACTGGAGCAGGTGGTGCCTACGCTTTTTGAGGCTGGTAGAGACCCATTCTTGGTGATATTGGACGGCATTACTGATGTTCGCAATTTTGGTGCCATCGCCCGTACCTGTGAGTGTACTGGTGTAGATGCTATTGTGATCTTTGAGCAAAACTCGGTCTCTGTGACTGCCGATGCGGTAAAGACATCGGCTGGGGCACTCTCTCGAGTGGCTGTATGCCGGGAGCCTTCTATAGAGCGAGCAATTGACTATCTAAAGCAATCTGGTGTGAAGCTGGTAGGAGCTAGCGAAAAAGCTTCCGAGTTGCTATACGATTGCGATATGAAAGGTCCGCTAGCTCTCGTAATGGGTGCTGAGGATAAGGGGCTTTCGGAGTATGCTATACGTCAGTGTGACCACCTTACCCGTATCCCTCTATATGGCGAAATAGGTTCGCTCAATGTATCGGTGGCAACGGGGGTGTTGCTCTATGAAGCGGTAAGACAGAAGAGATAATTGAATCATTAATATTAACAACTAAGATTATGAGTAAAGAGATTATTAGTACTCCAAATGGACCTGCAGCAGTAGGCCCTTATTCACAGGCCGTAGCTGTCAATGGGCTTGTATTTGTTTCTGGTCAACTCGGATTAGACCCTAAGAGTGGTCAATTTGCTGCTGAGGATGTTGTGGGTCAGGCACATCAGGTATTTAAGAATGTCCAAGCGATCCTTGAGGCAAAGGGTTTGACCCTCCAAAATGTGGTGAAGACTACTTTGTTCCTCACCGATATTGCGGACTTCGCTAAGGTAAATGAGGTCTATGCTGAGTATTTCCAAGCACCTTACCCTGCTCGTAGTGCTTTCCAAATCTGTGCACTACCAAAGGGAGGTCTTGTGGAGCTTGAGGTGATCGCAGCGATTTAATTCACTAAGCTGTAAAAAGAAGAAGGTGGAGATGACTATTGGTCACCTCCACCTTCTTGTATATAGAGCCTATTACTCTTCTTTGGCGGGTGGGGGAAGGACGTCTTTAATGGAAAAGGAGGTCCTGAAGACTCTGTGGTTGTAGTCTTGGACGATGGCCTTGAAAAGACGTGTATAGTGCTCTTGTACCTCACTAGAGGGCATAACTGCTTTATCGGGTTCGGTCTGTAGATAGGGTACAGGAGCCGAAGCCTTGATATCTCCAGTAGGAGTCATCGTTAGCGTAATCTCTTTGGTAAAAAAGATATACTGGCCTTGGAAGTAATTAAGTGCTATATGCTCCGCCTTCGTATCAAAGATATTGCTTCCATAGCTGAGCACAGGCTCCTCAATGCCAAGTAGGTACAGCAGAGTGGGGAGGATATCTGTGTGTTGCACCACATAGTCCTTAATCTCTCCCTTGAGCTTCCCTTGCGGATCATAGAATGCAATAGGAGCTGCCGCATGACCCGCCAAGTTGTTGTACGCCGGGTGATCGCTCTGATTTGTATGGTCGGCTGTGATGATAAATAGGGTGTTCTCAAACCAAGGCTTATCTTTGATTTTATCAAAGAACTCCTTAAGTGCCAGGTCGGCATACTGTGCGGTCTGGTGGATAGGCAAGGTTCCCTCCTTAAACTTCCCCTTAAATCCAGGAGGCAGCTTGAATGGGTGATGATTGGAGAGTGAGAAGAAGAGTGCTCCAAATGGCTCTTTCAGATTATCCATATCCTCTGCCATAGCCTGCTCAAACGGTAGATCGTGTATACCCCAAGTACTTGTTTTTATATTATTATCATCTGGATAGTTTGCAAGATAATTGGTGATAGTATATTGCTCTTGTAGCCCAAGCTTATTTAAGAAAGAATAGAATCCCATTACGCCATCAGAGTCACCGTGATAAAACTTAAGGTGATAACCTTTGTCCTTAAGGGATCGAGGCAATCCAGTATCAAAAGTAGAGAAATGTTGATAGTTATTCATTTCCCAATCGTCGTCATTAAATGTGCCACCAAAAGATGGTAGTGAGACAAATACTGATGGAAAAGACTCTACAGATCGCTTTCCTGTGGCAAATCCATATTTGGCATAAAGAGTATTTGGTAGTAAAGAGTCTAAAAAAGGTGTATAAGAGGGAAAACCATTAATATCTCTATTGAGGTATCCAATATATTCCTTACCCATACTTTCTAAGAGAATTATCATTACATTACGCCCCTTCATTGATCCAGATAAGCTATCGTTCTCAGCAATAGGTGCAAATTGGTATATAGGCGTAAAGATTTTAGCCAATTCATTATCACTATAGAAGCTATATTCAATATGACCACTTGGATCTTGAGATAAAGAAAACGGAGAATTATAAATTATTGGAAGTTGATCATAATCAGTCATATAGGGAACTAATATGGTCATACTCTGAGGTTTTCCTTCTAAGTCCCAACGCCCTCGCATACTAAAGAATAAAAATACGATAGCCAGTAGAGAGGCTACAATATTGAGTAGTAGAGGTTGCTTGTGATTAGGGTCTCTTTCGTACTTTATCAACCTAAAACAGACAATACCGATAATCATTATCACAAAGAAAGCAAGGGTAAGAGGCCAAAACTCCCATATGAAGTCTTTGTAGAAACCAAACATACTTTTACCCTCAAACTCGCTGAATACGGTAGAATTGACCCTTCTCAGAACAAAAGGATAATATCCTGTATCGGATACATTCAAGAATGCAAATAAGGTAAAGGGAATAAAGTAAGCCGCATAGCAAATCCGTCTATACCACTTATTCATTTCAATCTTTGCAGGTAGGTAAGCCCCAACTATCATCATCAAATAGTAGAGGATAAAGCCAAATCCAATGGCAACCATATCTATGATATAGCCACCACGCATCAGACTTATTAGTTGTTGAAAATCTACATTTGGGAAATGACTTTGATTGTAGTAGAAGTAAAGTAGGCGGCAAAGTTGCATCATTAATAGTGCAACAAAAGTATGCCAAATTATAGCCACCCACCGATTGTTTGTTGTTATCATTTGCAGTGATGAAAATTAGTTGTATTAAATGCCTGTTGTTACTCCAGTTAAGTCCGAGAAAAGCTTAGTCTATCTCTGATTGTTGATATTTAGTGTATACTCTTTGTAATTAATTGGAGGTTGAAGTGCCTGCAAACCCTCAAATGGTAGCTTTTTTGACCCCCAAAAGTATTGGACAATATAGCATACTTCTATTCCTTTATCATGAAATAGCTTTGCCGTAGTGTTGGTAACTGTCCCTACACCTTCTCGCCCGAAGGCTGTTCTCAAGAAAGCGACCTTCATATTGCTTATTTATTGGGTGCCAATTCATCAAGAAGCTGAAAAAGAGTTCTCTGGGTTTTAACCTCTTTTTCTGTGGGTGGATTATCAAACACTCCCTTTTCTTTGAGCCGTAGTAGCTCTATCGCAAGAGCTTTTCTATCCTCCAGGTTCATTTTTTTGCCCTTAAGCTTAGAAAGAATTTGCCCTTTGATTACTGGCCACTTGCATTCAGCGCTCCATTTGCTTTGCTGATAACTTGATGCCTTACTTTTATAAAGGTCATCGGTATGCTCAAGTCCAATGATCCAATTCCTCACCTTTTTACAGTGGGTCGAGGAGCGGTCAATTGAACCGATATTCGGAAAGTAATAGTAGAAAGGTAGGTTAGTGATTACTGTTCGTGGTTCTTTCAGTACCACTTCACTCCACCAGGGAAAATCCTCAAATATCACACCCTTCAGGAATGGGATATCTTCAATGAGCTCCTTCTTGATTAGGTGACGCCAAACATAGAAGTGCTTAATAGGATTCTCAATATTGGTATGGCTATTTTCTGTAATATGCTCAAATACATTATCGGTTGTATAGCTCTTGATCTCCTTTAGATCGTATCTTTTCTTGAGCCCTTTAGGTACTGCATTGTCTATATTAAAACCTAAAAAATGTCTGACAAGTAAGTAGGGACGAAAGTAGGGATCCTTATACCAGGTTACCACTTCTGCCTTCTCCCTCTTCATTAGAGCAAGAGCTAGCTCAAAGGTTTGTGGGTGAATGAGGTCGTCAGAGTCAAGGTAGTTTATATACTCCCCTTGAGCATTTTGCATACCTACATTCCGAGCATCAGATAGGCCGCCATTTTCTTTGACTACGATTTTGAAGCGACTATCCCTCGAGGAGTATTCCTCCAAAATTGATTGGCTATTATCTGGACTGCCATCATTTACACAAACAGCTTCCCAGTCCGTAAAAGTTTGAGCAAGCACACTATCCAAGCATCTCCTTAGATACTTTTCTACATTGTACACAGGGATAATTACTGAAATCTTTGGCATAATATTGTCAATGTCAAGGTGCTATACAATATCTCTGAAGCGGGGGGGAATTTCGACGATGAAGCAGAGGCCGAGCATGGCTGGCTTATTCCAGGCGTAGGGCGGACGTATGATTGTCTGCATTGTGCGGGCTATCTTAGTGGTGCGGTCCCAATTGCGTGCTTTATGATTCGTTACCTGTTTGATGGTCTTAGAGCGCTTCGCGATGTGCTTTGTCCAGCCTGCTTCTCTTCGGTCTGGGTCGGCAAACCTTGCTTCAATGCGTCGCATATCGAAGTAGCCAAAGTGGAATAGGTAAAGGTTCTTATCAATATGGAAGTTCTTTCCTTTGATCCGATGGAATCCAGATCCCCACTGTAGAGGCGCTGCTAATACGCTCGGCTTGGTATATCTAGTGGAGAGGCGTGCATACTTACGCTGATTGAGGAATGGCGTATCATCCTCCTTGATATCCGCCTCTTTGCCAAGGAACTGTCCTACATCCACTCCAAGACCAGAAACACTATTCTTAATATCCAGACTGCTCAGGTACTCGCGTAGTCCTTTACCTACATTAGGGTCTACCACTAGGAGTTCATCGGCATCTACACCGATCACAAGGTCATATCCCTTCTCAAAAAGCTCCTTAGCTCTATTGGAGAGAAATAGCAAGCGCTCCTTCTCCGCCGATACCACTTGACCTTTGATCTTATCTACCGCCACCACTTGAGCTTTGGGGCACCAGTCTGGTAGCTTCTGATCTTTTCCATCGAGATAGATGTATAGGTTTTCCTCGCCCAGTTCAGCACCATAGTATCTTGTCCAGTGCTTTAGGTAAAAGTCGTCGTTACGCACCATCGTAATGGCAGCAATCTTTTTCATCTCCACAATCCAAAAAGTTTATAACCAATCCATTGTTAATACATCGTAAAGATACATATAATATATGATCTACGCCTCAAATAGGTTGAGGGTGAAGGTTGTGCCGTCCCATTGGGCATAGCTAAAGTGGGTAATCCAGTCGCCAAGAATCACCACTCTAGATTGGCGAGAGAGCATCAGATCGAGCATTATATGGCGGTGCCCAAAGATGAAAAAGTCGGGGGCGTCATTAGGGTGCTCTGCTAGATACTCCTTAGCAAAGTCCACTAGATACTCCTCCTTTTCGCCTCGGTACTCCTGCTTGTATTGATCCTTCAATCCCTTTTTGCGGCTATGCAGTGCCCAGCGGTGTGCGAAGCCTACGGTGAGCCAAGGGTGCAGACTTCCATATAGCTTTTGGCATATCCGATTATGGAAGATCGCTCTGATGATCCTAAAGCCCCTATCATCCTTGATAAACTCGTCTCCGTGTGCGATATAAAACTTCTTACCGAGTAGCTCAAAGGTAGTAGGAGCTCTATGCACTTGGCAACCTATCTCCTTAGGAAGGTAATCATACACCCATATATCGTGATTACCAGTAAAGAAGTGAATCTCCACGCCATGATCCGCCATATCAGCCAACTTCCCAAGGATACGGGTATAGCCCCTAGGCACCACATACTTGTACTCAAACCAGTAGTCGAAGATATCTCCTACCATAAAGAGATGCGTTGCATCCACCTCTATCTCCTTGAGCCAGCGTAGAAACTTTCGTTCTACAGCCAAAGGGTCTTGATGAAAGTAGGCACCGAAGTGGGTGTCCGAGGCAAAGTAGATCATACACCTTCCTTAGAGTAGTCCCAGTTCCAGCTTTGCCTCGTCGGTCATCATATCTCGGTGCCACTCTGGCTCAAAGGTGAGCTTTATCTCAGCACTCTTCACCCCTTTCACACTCTCCACCCTCATCTGGGCGTCGGTGATGAGGAAGTCCACCACAGGGCAATTAGGCGAGGTGAGTGTCATCGTCACCACCACATGCCCCGTTTCGTGATTCACATCTACATCGTAGACCAATCCTAGGTCGTATATATTCACTGGTATTTCGGGATCATAAACTGTTCGTAGTGCTTTTACGATCTCCTCCTCCATCTGCATTAAATTATTTTCCATCTTTATGGTTTACTTAGTGGGGTAAGGTACCCCTTTAATTTCAAATACTTTCTTTATCGCTGTGATGAGAATCCTATCCTCTGCATCAGGCTTCTCATAAAAGCTATCATTATGCACTTCAATATCGGGTGCCACACCTCCCTCTAGTAGCACCATATCCTTGTCGTAGCTCTTCACGGCTGAGTAGCGTACCCGCCAGCCATTAGGCAATTCGGCCGAAGCTGGCATGCCAGCTCCTCCGCCCGACTGCTCTCCTATCCTGATCACATTCTTGGCACTCCTCACCTTGTATAGGAAGTCGTTGGTGGCACTGTAGCTACTCCTATCTTGCAGAATCAGCACCGGCTTCTCCGTAAGCGTCTTGATAGAGCTCGGACTGATATAATGCGCCTTGGGTTTGGAGAACTCGTGATGCCCTGGTCCTGTCTTGTGGACTGTATAGCCGATGAGGCACTTCTCCTTAATGAAATAAGAAAGTAGCTTATCGCAATTATCTAGGGAACCCCCACCATTCCCCCTAAGGTCCAGGATAATGGCATCACTCTTCTCAAAAAGCGAAAGGATCACCGGCATATTGCCAATACCACTGGAGAAGCTACCATAGGACATATAACCAAAAGAGAGGGTCCGCTCCTTTGTGGCAAAGAGTCCATACCTCATCCCGCCCGAAATCATCAAACGCCCAGATAGATCTCTGCGTCGTGCATAGATATTGAGCCCTGTAGTAGGGTCGGGGGCAATGGGGTAACCACTGATATCAAAGTCGGAGTAGAGGTTGACATGACCATCCTTCAGCTCATTCAGCATATCCGATAATAAATAGAAGAAGCTCAGAGTACTCTGCTCTGACTCCTTTAGCTTGGCCAAATAACGGTCGTGCACCTCATTCCAATCCACCCCCTTCTCCTCAAAAAAGCAGTAGTGCTCATCCATGATCTTCCAGAGTGCTTCAAAGTTGGTCACTTGATCAGCCTCTCCTGGTGTCTCTGGAATACAACCACCTAGGGCAATCACCACCAGTGAAAGTATAGCTAGTCTTATCTTATTCATTAGTCGCGATATCTATTGGTGATTTGTGGCGAGGCAACCGCTTTCCCTCCCGAGAGCTTAAAGCTATCCAAGGAAAGTCCCACCACTAGATTCCAGCACCCCGATTTGTAGGTGGTATGATTGATTTTCTGTCCGAAATAGCTATGCTCCGCCCCCACCGTGAGGGTGAGATTGTGGATAGGTAGATCAATAAGTAGCCTCTGCTTGATGCCAATTGTATTATGAAAAGAGCCGAAGTGAATCGCTATCTTGGCTCCATTATCGCCCGAAACGTAGTCGTAGTAGCTCTGCCCATATTCTGGGTGAAACGCCCCCATCATCAACGGTATTTGAGCAGAGTAGCTGATGCTGAGTGGCATGGTCTTCCATGGGATTTGATACCTCAGGCGTCCCCAACCATCTAGTCCAATATTGGCCTTCACATTGCCTATATTATTGGTGTTGGACTCCTTGATATGCCCTCCCACATTGAGTGCTAGGAGCGGGGCAAGGTCTAGGGATAGCCCTTTGTGCTTCACTACTCGCCAGCTAGGACCCACGGCATAGTCCACCCCGAGACTATACATCACCGTACCATTGGCTTTATTCTTGAGAGAAGCTAGATTGAGTGACACATCTTGATAGATATGCCATGAGCGTTGGCTGGATGCCGCAAAGTCGGTGAGGAAAGAGAGCTTTCCCTCTATTCCACGGTGTGCTATGGGGCTAAGGTATTGGTCCTTTACCCCCATCTCCCCAATGTGAAATAGATACTTAGTGTGGGTCATGGGTAAATTACCCTCCCAGCTCCAAGGCTCGCCCTCTACCCACTTACCTAGTTTTTGGTACCACTTCTCCTGAGTAGGCTCTTGTGCCAAAGCTACAGAGCAATAGATAGGCAGAAGTGCCACGAGCACCCACCCCCTTCTCCAATGGTTCTGCTTATTCCTCCTCATCATCCTCTTCAAACTGTAGCATCTTCTGTCCGGTTGCCTCTTCAATAAGGTGTAGTGTCTCCTTGAGATCATCTTTGGACTTCTTGCTACTTTCCTTTGGCTCCTCAGCTTCTTCCGATTCCTCTTCCGATTCTTCCCCCTCCTCTGGTACTCTTGCAGGAGGTAGCTCCTCTACCTCTGCCACCTCATAGTTACTGATCCGCTTTCCTTTGGCTCGAATGCTCTTTTCACCGATAAATGTTTCGGCGTCTATCTCGATCGGCATACGGTGCTCGTCTCCTCCGCCAAAGGTCACTTTGATCAGTGGATATACCTCCTCACTCAGGAGTAGCACTCTATTTTGCTCCTCTCCTTGGATAAAGGTGCGACCGCCATCCTCCTCTATTGGGAAGCGCTTAATATAGGTGTATTTTGCCTCCTCATCGTAGTAGACCAGGGTCCATATCTTATCAGGGTCGTATGGCTCAATCACCTTGATATCTCGCTCGAAGTGGGTGGCATCGCTATACCCTGTGGTGTAGCATTCTCCATTTTCCCTAATCACCAGAACTTGGTCATCGCCAGCAAACTCGCCTAGGAAGGTGCCTCGTTCATCATAATTGATGCGGAAGACATCCCAGTCAAACCAGACCTTCCGGCCCCCGAGCGTGCTAGCCCCTTGCTCCTTGAGCGTTACCTTGAATACATTCCCTCGGGTCAGGAGGTTCCCTTTGGCGGTGCGCCCTTTGATCAAGATCTCAGCAAAATCTCGTTCAAAGACCAGCTTCCTCCTCCGCTCCCTTTGGGTAGGTCGAAGAACCACCTTCACCGTCTCAGCCTCTCCATTGGGGTTGGCGGAGAAGTAAAGGATTTTTGAACCAGGCTTTTCCTGTGTCACATGGTACTCCCGATCACGAATCAGCGATGGGATATTAAACCTCTTGATGTAGGCAGCCCCATTCTTGCCATCTCTGTAGATCACATTATATATAGTACGCTTGTCATTGCGGATCCAGCGAGCTACGTGTATGATCTCTTTGCCAACGAAGGCTTTATCGGCCACCTTGGTAATGAGGTACCGTCCATCTCTCAAGAAGACAATCACATCATCGAGGTCCGAGACTTCGCAGACAAATTCGTCTTTCTTCAGACCCGTACCGATAAAACCGCCCTCACGATCTACATAGAGCTTTTCATTTTTCAGCACCACCTTGGCGACTTGAATCTCATCAAAGCTTTGGATCTTGGTGAGGCGGGGATATTTATCGCCATACTCTTTGAGTAGCTTTTGGTACCACTTGATGGTGTAAGAGCGGATGTCATTCAGCGTCTCTTTGATCTCTGCCATCTCCTTTTCAAGCCCTTTAATGAAGAGTTGGTTTTTCTCTTCATTGAAGCGAAGGATGCGTGCCATCCGGAGCTCAAGCAAGAGCTTTAGATCATCGTCCGTCACAGGGCGTATCATTCCCTCCAGAGCATCGGATAGTCGCTCACGGATATGAGCAATCGCCACTTTTAGATTCTTGGCTTGCTCAAACTCCTTGTCCTTGTAGATACGTCTCTGGATAAATAGCTCCTCCAAAGAGCTCTTTAGGTGCTGCTCCTCTAACTCTGCTAGTTTGATCTTTAGCTCAGCACGCAGGTAGGTCATGGTGCGCTCCACCCCATCTTTGAGTACCTCTGTAATATTGAGAAACTCTGGTTTGTCATCGCGGATCACGCAACAATTGGGGGCAATGCTCACCTCACAATCAGTAAAGGCGTAGAGGGCATCAATCGTTTTGTCGGACGAAGTGCCAGGAGGTAGCTGTATCTCAATATTGACTGTGGCAGCCGTCTTATCATCAATTTTCCGCACCTTGATATTGCCCCGATCATTCGCCCGCATAATCGACTCAATGATCGAACTGGTGGTACGACCAAAGGGGATCTCCGTGATAGCAAGGGTCTTGGCATCTTTTTTCTCTATCAGTGCCCGCACCTTGATTTGCCCGCCACGCTCGCCGTCATTGTAACGGCTAATATCCATCAGCCCGCCTGTTGGAAAATCGGGATAAAGCTCAAATTCTTCTCCTTTGAGATAAGCAATGCAAGCCTCCAGTAGCTCACGGACGTTGTGGGGGAGTATCTTGCAGGAGAGCCCCACCGCAATACCTTCAGCCCCCTGAGCAAGGAGTAGGGGAAACTTCACTGGTAGTGCCACCGGCTCCTTGTGAGTGGCATCATAGGAGAGCTTGTAGTCGGTGATTTTATCGCTGAAAAGTACCTCTTTGGCAAAAGGGGTGAGCCTTGCCTCTATATACCTAGCGGCAGCTGCTCCATCGCCCGTGAGGATGTTACCCCAGTTACCTTGGCAGTCAATCAATAAGTCTTTCTGACCTAGCTGCACCAATGCATCGCCAATACTGGCATCTCCGTGGGGGTGAAGCGACATGGTCTGCCCCACAATGTTCGCCACCTTGATCAGGCGATCGTCCATCTGCGACATCGTGTAGAGAATGCGTCGCTGTACCGGCTTCAGTCCATCCTCTATGTGGGGCACTGCACGCTCCAAAATTACATAGGAGGCATAGGAGAGAAACCAATTGCGATACATTCCGCTTAGCACATAGCTACCACTCCCATCCTTAATGGAGTCTTCGCTGGAGTGCTCTGAAGCTGGCAGCTGCTCACTATTTTGGTCTAGCTCGTCAATATGTTCGTTTTGATTATTTTCTTTCATCATTTGGCTCAATTTGCCACAAAATTAATCAATTATTCAGATTATGCCAAGTAGAAGGCCAACCTAGTCCATGGGTTACGCATTAGAAAAGTCTTGCCATAGGACATTCATCAGAGAGTCAATGAGTAAGGACCTCCGTGAGGAGATTCCCCAAAAAAGCACCCGCCAGGGTGCCATTCAGATAGCCCCCGGTCAAGGCT